>JAIXVO010000672.1 GCA_027482985.1 Cyanobacteriota bacterium | reverse complement strand
GTTGGGGCCGGGGGCCATCGGGGGCAAATTCCAGCCGCAGCCGGACTCTGCCTCGTTGCCAGCCCTGTCCGGCAAACCGCATCGCTTCACACTCTAACCCTTCACTAAACCAGCCTTCATGATCGTCGGTCCATTCGTCTTCGCGATCGCTGATGGCTTGAGCCAAGGCATCCAGAAATTCGCCCACCTTAAACGTGGGGTTATTCATCAAGATGCGCCCCAGGCTCACGTACAACACTTCATCGTCACTCAGAGGTTGAAAGTTATTCATTACAAGAACCAACCGTAGCTATGAAGCCCTTTACCCAACAAATTCACACCAAGATAGCAAATCCAAACCACGAAAAACCCAATTGCCGCTAAAATTGCGGGTCTTCGACCCTGCCAGCCTTTGGTAATCCGGGCATGGAGATAGGCCGCAAACACCAGCCAGGTAATCAATGCCCAAGTTTCTTTCGGGTCCCAACTCCAATATGATCCCCAGGCTTCGTTCGCCCAAACTGCCCCGGCGATGATACCGATGGTCAGCAAGGGAAAGCCCAACCCAATGACGCGATAACTAATATTGTCGAGGGTATCAGCCAGGGTTAACCGTTGGGGTGAGAGGAGCCGCGTCGCTGGAGTCGTGGCAGGCGGGGTCAAGACCGCAGTGGCGCCGTCGCCTATGGCAAAAGTATCAGCCGTGATCGCATCGGTTTCGACCACAACTGCCCCCGCTTGTCGGAGTTGGTAGCCGCGATCGCGATAACTGCCCGTCCCAATCGAACTGCCGCGTAATTCAATCTGCTGACCCCGTGTCACTACGAGAAACGCGATCGCCAGCAGGGAACCCACCATCAGCGTGGCATAGCTCAGCATCATGACACTGACGTGCATCATCAACCAGTTCGACTTGAGGGCAGGCACCAGCGGCGCAGAGTTCTGCATATCTGCTGGCAACGTCAGCGCGGCAAAGGCGGTGATGGCCATCGCGACGGGTGCCGTGACGACCCCCACCAACCGACTGCGACTGGTCTGCTCCGTGACTAAATGAATCGTCGTGATGCCCCAGGTAAGAAAAAACAGCGATTCGTACAGGTTGCTCAAGGGGAAGTAACCTGCATCCAGCCAGCGGGCACCCAATAACGCCGCAATACAAAGATTGGCGATCGCCATGCCCGTTGTGCCCACCACCGTAAGATAGGGCAATTGGGGAAACAGTGCGCCCACCCAATACACCAGCATCGTGGCGAATAAAACGATAAACGAAGCATTATCCAGGACGTTCTGGAGCCTGACCAGATCCATTCCGTGTGTTCTCCCAGGAAACCGAATACGTGCAATACCTCTATCCTACAAGGGAGTGGGAAGGAACGGGGGTTAGGGCGACGGACTGGGGGCGGGATTGGGGGCAGCACTGGGAACCGTCGGGCTGGGGAGTGGCCCCGGCGTTTGCCCTTTTTGTAAGGTGGCAAAGACGTTATACCGCACGGTTCGCGCATCCTGAATCGCCGCTGTGACGCCAATCGACTTGATCGCCGCGACTAACTCTTTGTTGCCGGGGGGCAGTTGCAAAATCGGGAACCGTTTCGAGTTGACGGCCTGATCGACATTGACAAAAAAGTTGCCGTTGTTGGGATTCAGGGGTGGGGTCATCGCCGTCTTGAAGGCTTCGCTGTCCTGCAAAGGATTGGTAGGACGGGGGACGATCGCGCTGGCAATCGGCGCGCCCAGCGAGAGAAAGGCAATGTCGCTATCCAACCAACCGCGATTGATTGTGGTGCCACTCTGAGGAATCGTCCAGGCAATGACGGGTTGCCCATTTACCTGGGTTTCTTGTACCTGGAACTTGTAGCGATTCACCATCGCCTCATCCAGCTTCTTGAGGGAGGTTTCGGCAGCACGACGATCGCTCGCTTGCGCCAAAATCAGGATGCTGAAGGGCAAACTGGGACTGCTACCTTCCGGTGCCCCGGTGAGGGCGATCGCAAATTCACCCTTCATCCAGGACAGAAAATCCTGTTCCCAATCCATCCCAATCGTGGTCTTAATCCCTTCCTGTAACATCTTGGGATCAATCGGCGTGATTGGATTGGTGGCTGCCCCCTGGCTGTAATCCCGCCAGAATTGTTGCAAGTTGCCCCCCGATGCCATCAGGATGGTGTCGGCAGGCAACCGACTGGGCATCAGCTTGGCGTTGTTTTGCACTTCGAGCGTCCGCTGGCTATCGGGTTTGAGCCAGGACACGCCTTTGAATGCAATCCCATTCGGTTGCAGACTGGCGATCGCCGCTAAACCCTGATTTTGTTGCGCTTGCTGTTCTGCCGTTGGGGGCGCTTTGCCAGAGTTGGCCGCAGAGAGCGCCGCCGCTGCGGGTAGGTTGACATACACCTTACCAAACGGCGTTTCGGTTTGAATCTGACCCAGAGCACCCGTGTAGCCGGGGGTATTGGCTAGCGTGGTTTTACTCGTAAAGCTGTCAATGGTTTGGTCGGTGGCTTTGGGATCGGTGGTGACAACCAAGAACTTGTTGTCGATCACGGTGGCGGAATAGTTTTGCGTGCCGCCCGTGGCTTCCTTAATCTGAAAGCCTTTGTAGGTGCGATCGCCCAATTTACCGGATGCGGGTTTGATCCCAGACAAAATTTGCTGCGCTTTCACCCCATCTCGAATCGGCAGCACGACCACGACGGGCTGCTGCGTGGTGCCAGGGGGAGCCGTGAAGGGAGCCGTCGCGCCCAGAAATGCCACCGTGACTTCATTCCCGACCCAGGGTTGAATATCGCGCTGGTAATCGAAGCCATTCGCAGTCAGGAGGCGATCGCGCAACTGGGCCAGATTTTGGTCAAAGGCGGCTTGACTTTGGGGCGTGCCAAACTGCCGGAGTTGTTGCCACTGAGCCGGATCGGTCGTCACGGAAACCGCCATCAACGCCGTTTGGGGAATCACATTCGCCCCCAGCATCAGATCGGCTGTACC
>JAIXVO010000116.1 GCA_027482985.1 Cyanobacteriota bacterium | reverse complement strand
TAAGGTGCGGCGTTGTAAGCCTTCTTGCTCCAGAATGGCGTTGCTGGCGAGGAGGCCGCTACTGATGGCGCGTTCCATCAAGCCGCAAGGGAAGGGCATCTTTACCCAGTCGCCCGCAAAGACGAGGTTGGTGTCGGTGGCGGTGGCAGGGCGATCGCGATAACTTCCCGGCGGAAAACCAGAGAAGTTCTTCTGGTTGACTAACTCCCGATGCAGCAGGGTAGCGGTTTGCAATGACGGCACGATTTCGTATAGCTCCTGCTCAAAGGTGGCGAGGAGGGCTGCCTGGGTGGGAAATTCTTTTTCCTTGTAGCAATAGGCATGGAGTTCCACGACGCTGCCGCCCGTTTCCTGCGCCCAGGCGATGTAGTCATCCTGGATGCGGTGGTAGAGGGTGATGCTGTCGGTGAGTTTGTAGCCTGAGAGGGACGTGAACCAACTTTGATCCCACTCAAAATCGCGATCGAACCAGAAGCGACAGACGGCAAACGGATCGGCGACTGCTAACTTGGCGACCTGATCTTGCAACACGGGATTGACTTCACCGGACATGGTGGCGAACAAATGTTGCACGCCCAAGACATCCGTTGCAATCACGTAGTAATCGGCTTGCAAGGTTTCGGGCTTGGTGGTCTGCGTGCCGCTGGGTTGGGTGGAGACGAGGCGCACGCGATCGCCCGTCTGATTCGTCACCTTAAACCGGGGCAAATCTCGTTTGGCGGGTCCGCGCAACACTTTGCCATCCTTGTCATAGACAGCCCCGTGACAGGGACAATGAAATTCACCCTGCTCGTTGGGATGCACGGTGCAGCCTTGATGGGTGCAGGTGAGAGAGAGGGCTTCGGTCTGGTTGGGTTTGACGGCAAAGACGCGATCGCCCCCGCCATAAAACTGTAAAGCGCTCTCGGTCGTTTCATTCAGGGTGACATTCGGATCGACCCAGAAGGGCGCGGTACTCTCGACGGTGCCTTTTTGGTAGGTGAGGGATTGAATTTTGTTGTCCTGCCAATCTAGATTCGTGACTGAGACTTCCGTCAGAATGCTGCCGCCTTTTTGCACAATGTAATCGGCGATCGGGTTCACTAAACTGCGCCCCATATCCTGCCGGGTGCCGTTGAAGGCGAGTCCTTCGGGATTGCCGAAGAAATAGAAGTGGAAGAATTGCATTAACTCCCCGGCACTCAACACATCCGGCGAATTGAGGCTGGATTTGGCAAAGGGCAAGAAGTAGAGGTCATACAAGCCCTGGGGAAAGTCATTTTGCACCCACTCGCTGACGGACATATTATCCAACCGTTCGTAACTGCTGAGCGGGTTGAAGCCCGTGATTTCGCGAAACACTTGCCAGTGGGCATATTTGGTCAGGTTGAGGCCCCATTGCAGGCGATTGGTGGACGAAATCGCCAGATCCACAATGTTCCACGGGAAGGCGGAATGGCTGGGGCGAAAGACTTCCGGCTGGTACTGATCGCCTTTGTAAACAACCGAATAGTAGTTCAAAGACTTGAAATTTTGCTGGATTTTCAGTTCATCCACCAAACTCCACAGGTTGTAATACTGCGGGAAAAAGCCGTGAAACCCATGTTCCATCCGCAACGGTTGCCCGTTCACATCAATATCCCAACTGGCGATTTTGCCGCCCAACTGCGGCGATCGCTCCAGTAATGTCACCTGAAACCCCCGCTGACTCAGTTCATAGGCACAGGCTAAGCCCGCTAAACCGCCGCCAATCACGGCCACGGTTTGAGGCCGCTGAGCATGGTACGGCAGCGAGACGACATCTTGCTGATAGACACTGGGTTGGGGTTTGGCGAAGCGGGTATATCCAATCACCCCTCCGAACGTACTCGCACCGGCTAGTTTTAATAAGGTTCTGCGAGAAATTTGGCGTTGCAAAGAAAGATCGAACGATGGCTTCATGAGGCGTGTGTAAATCCTGTCAATGCTGAGAAAAGAGAATCAATGATCTGAGAAATAATACGGAACTATTGTTCCATAGGATTCACGATCGCCCAAATCTGTCCGGTTTTAATTAAGCCGAGGGGTCGCCTGGGTTTTTATAGACGGGAAACAAAACATTGAAGGTAGACCCTTCTGCCAGCTTGCTTTTAACGGAAATCGACCCGCCGCAGTGGAGAAGCAACTGCTGCACAATCGTTAACCCCAACCCGGCTCCACTGGAGTCATCCGCCGATTGGCGTACACGGTAAAAGCGATCAAAAATTTTGGGGATTTCACTGGGCGCAATCCCAATCCCAGTGTCTCTAACTTCCAGTTGCACATAGTCTCCTTGCTGTTTCGCCCGCACCCACACGTTCCCTCCGTTGAGAGTATATTTGATCCCGTTGTGTAGTAAGTTAATCACGATTTGCTTCAGCCAGTTTGTCATGCAGGCGACGGGCGGCAGGTCTTCCGGGACGGTATACGACAAGCGCACCCCTTTTTCTTCTGCGATCGGTTGATAGGTGCTGACGACTCCCGGCACCACCTCCGCCAATCGCACCGGGGGTAACGCCGCCTGTTCCGCCTCCTGATCGATGTGGGTGAGGTCGAGCAAACTGGTGATGAGAGAATTCTGGCGATCGCACTCTTTGGCGATCAAATCCATATAGCGTTGGCGTTGGGGTGGCTTAATGTTCGGTGAACTCAGTAACGACAGCGCCGTTTTAATGGTGGTCAACGGTGTGCGTAACTCCTGTCCCACATTATTTAAGAAGTCATCTTTGAGGCGCAGCGTTGTCGTCAATTCCTCGTTATGCACTCGCAGCGTTTCCGCCGTTTCCGCCTGCTTCCGCGCCACCGAATGTCGCTGCCAGAGGTCTTCCTGCTGCTGCAATTGCTTACTCAACAGTTGCCCAAACAGCGAGGTGCCCGTGCCCGTCGGGACTAACTGCTGCTGTAACGTTTGCCACTGCTGGATCAAATCTGCGCCGCTGGCATCAGGGTTCGGCAGACTGGCAGAATTTGCCATCCGCTGCCAGGGTTGCGTGGCGATCGCCTGTTCCAGCCCAGACAAGGCTTGCTGCACGACGGTTGAGTCCGGCGAACAAAGTGCCAGCAAGAGTTGCTTGCGTTCCTGGGTGGCATCTAGTAACTGGGAAGTCTGACCGTAACTCCCAGACACCATATGGAAGGTGAGCGGTGCCGATTCAATAATCTTGCTGATCTGAATGGAGCGGGGTCGATGGGCGAACATCCCCACCTGCCATGACGCTGCCCAAATTAGTAAGAAGTACTCCCGCCGCAGGTGACTTTCTAACGGTAATTGCAACGTGACGACCGGGGTAGGCGCAGCAGTCGCGATCGCCTGGGCGGGATCTTTATCGCTGGCCGCCGTTTCGTCGTCTACCTCTTCCCGTTGTTGCGTCAACAAATAAATGGCTTGCGCGACGGGCAGTTGGGCATATTGCTCCAGCCCCGCCCACCACACCTCGCCCCGGGGCAACTTCGCCCACACGATCGCCGGAATCGCCTGCTCCACCAGCACACTCAGCAGCGAATCAGACACCGATTTGAGGGTCGCCGGACTAACCTGTAAAGCCGCTGGCGCAGACTCAGATTGCAACGCAAGCTCGTAGAGAGAAACATCTGACGGAGAGTTCATGGGCATGGGGGAGAATCTGAAGCAATCTTCATGAGCAAAGCAGCAACCCTGGACATTGGGCTGATTTTAGCAAGAAGTCTTGAAAATGCAGAATGAATAAATCTGTAGAAAGGGAGAAGGAGGGAGGGGGAGGGAGTCAGGAGG
>JAIXVO010000547.1 GCA_027482985.1 Cyanobacteriota bacterium | reverse complement strand
CTGGTGGCCCCGTCTCTGGCACTGGGACAGGCGATCGGACGATGGGGCAATTTCTTCAATTCCGAAGCCTTTGGGCGACCGACGGATTTACCCTGGAAGCTCTACATTCCACCCCTCAATCGCCCCGCCCAATACGCCAATGTCGAGTACTTTCATCCCACCTTTCTCTACGAGTCGCTGTGGAATCTGGCCGTCTTTAGCCTATTGATGTTCCTGTTTGTCCGCGACTTAAAGGCACAACCCAAACTCAAAACGGGGACACTGTTCCTGGTCTATTTGATTGCTTACGGCTGCGGACGCTTCTGGATTGAAGGGTTAAGGACCGATAGTTTGATGTTAGGCCCGTTACGCATTGCTCAAGTCGTCAGTCTGATTTCGATCGCGATCGGCACTCTGGGGCTGGTCTACCTCTACAAGCTGGGGCGATCGCTGCCCGATGTCACCCCGGCTGCGGCGATTACTCCTAGCTCCGATCGCCCCTCCTGACCCTGAAATTAGAAAACCCCAGAGGGTTAACTCCGGGGCTAAATCAGGGTGCATCTACCACTTCACTCTTCTAGGATTCAGCCCTTCCTCCGGACAAATTGGGAGAAAAATCTGACATTGCCCTCACCCATGTGTGTCATTTTCGACCAGCGCGATCGCCAGACTGCCCCCTTTCCCCCGCTCCCAAACACTTCTATCCTTTATCTGAGTTCTCTATGACCGCTTCTCTACTTCCGGCTGCTGTATACATTGTGGGTGCGGGTCCTGGTGATCCCGAATTGCTGACGGTCAAAGCCCAAAGATTGTTAGCCCAGGCGGATGTCATTCTGTTTGCCGACTCGCTGGTGCCGAAACAGGTGTTGCAGGGAGTTCGCCCGGAAGCCGAACTGATTCGCACCGCGCACAAGACCTTAGAAGAAATTTTGCCCATCATTGTGGCGCGGGTGCAGGCAGGCAAATCAGTGGTGCGGCTGCACTCCGGTGATCCCTGCCTGTATGGAGCGGTGCAGGAGCAAATGTATGCCTTGTTGGAGGCGGGCATTCCGTTTGAAGTGGTGCCGGGGATCAGTGCATTTCAGGCAGCGGCAGCGCGGTTACGGGTGGAACTCACCTTACCGGGATTAGTGCAGTCGATTATTTTGACGCGGGTCAGTGGGCGGACGCAGGTGCCAGAGACAGAAGAACTGGAGACGTTAGCTGCCCATCAAGCCAGTTTGTGTTTGTACTTGAGTGCCCGTCATGTGGAGGATTGCCAACAGAAGTTACTCCAGCATTATCCCGCGACAACCCCCGTCGCGATTTGCTTTCGGCTCGGCTGGCACGATGAGCAGATCTGGTTAGTGCCGCTGGCCGAAATGGCGCTGGTGACGCAGCGAGAAAACTTGATTCGGACGACGCTGTATGTGGTCAGTCCCGCTTTAGCTGCCGCGACGGTGCCGCCAGAAATTGCCCGCGCTGGAGCCATGGAAGGGATTGAGCCCACGCGATCGCGCCTCTATAACCCCGACCATAGTCATCTGTTTCGCCCTTCCCCTTAAGCGGTTGCCCTGGGAATATGCACGTTTACGCCTTATGTCACGCGGCTGCAACCCTCGTCCTGCCAAGCGGGGTTGCCCAGCCCTTGCAGATGATTCAGCAGGGCGACCTCGCAGCGATCGCGGAACCCGACCTCGAACTAGCAACGCTGCAACAAGATGACGATCGCCTATTGCATGCCGTCCTGGTTCATGATCGCGTCATTCGCGAACTGTTTCAGCAAACCACCGTCCTGCCATTGCGCTTTACCGCCTTTCCGACCTTAGAAGACTTGCGCAGTGACTTGCAAACTCATGAATCAACTTACCTAGAAACCTTGACGCGATTAGTCGGGAAAGCAGAAGTGACGCTCAAATTTGTCCCCAAAGCGATCCCGGAGCCGGGGATCAGTCCTGAGTTGAAAGGGAAAGATTATTTTTTAGCGAAAAAGCAACAATACCAGGCGCAGCAACAGCAGCAGACGCTTCAGACTCAGGAATTACAGCAGCTCCTACAAGCGATCGCTCAACAGTACCCCATCTCCACCCCAGCGGATGCTGAGCACGTCCATATCCTCGTCAACCAGAATAATATTGAACGGTTTCAAGCGGCGATCGCCCCCCTAATCGCCCAATCCCCACAATGGGAATTCACCCTAAGCGAACTGCTCCCCCCATTTCACTTTGTTTAAATCAAATCAGTCAATTCCCACACAATTGCCTAGGTTGGGTTGAGCGCCAGCGTAACCCAACACCCCAAAGACTCCTGCAGCAGATACTCCGCCTGAATGGGCTTGCAGATAAGCGGATGATCTCTGAGGCAATTTCTATAAACTCAATTACCTGTCAGGGCAGGTTTAGCAACAGCATCTTGAAGGCGAACCAGATTTGTGGCAAAACCTGACCCTACGCATAGAAATGGTTTTTCCTGGAAATAACCTAAGTGATGACGGGTGCTCTGAGGGTGTGCTTCACTTGCTTGCAGAGCCGCAATTCGGTACCTTGCCGATTCCATTGCACTTTGTCAAAAACTTGATGCAAGATGTATAGACCGCGACCGCATTCCCGTTCATGACAGGAAACCGATTCTTCGAGATTGGAGAGACATTCCGAAGAGGGTCTAAATCCATTGCCTTGATCGGAAATGACCCACCAGTACTGATCAGCAACCACAGAAAACCGGACTAAAACCGTTTTGCTGGGATCCAACTGATTACCATGCTTGGCGGCATTGACCAGTGCTTCCTGCAACCCCAACCGGACTTCCTGTCGCCACTGGGAAGGAATTTCCGAGAGGAGTAAGTCCAAAATCGGCACCAGGTAAAGTGTCGAAGCAAAGCTGATCGTATTCCAATTACGTTTAGCCAGACGGGACGAGACAGCTATCACTCAGTAAAACCCCGTAGCTTACAAATGGGCTATGGAAACTTTATAAAAGTGCTTACGTTTCGGATGGCGAAGCGAACCAAAGTTTAGCGGCAACTCAAACTGAGTTTAATAAAAGCGTTAAGGATGACTGAAAATATTCAAATTTTGAAAGATGCTAAGAGCTGCACATCCACCCTGTAGGCACCGAGAAATTCCAGAAATCTGTTATCTCTCTTCACTTAAACTATAACAAACGATCGAGCCGAAAGACACCCCTGATACGAATTTTCAATGATTGCGATCCGGTTTCATCTTGGAACACAATCTGTTACCGATTGAAATTTTTTAAACAGTCTGCTCTAACGTCCGAAAATCTTTTTCGACTTCTGCCCACAGCGAGCGATTGTGTGGGTCCGTCCGTAATGCCTTTTGCAAATACAACCGAGCTTTGTCGGGTTGGCGATCACTAATCAAATACCGGCCCCATTGCTGATACACGATCGCTTGCCACTGGGTCACTTCCGAATCTTGGGGTAAGCGTCGCGCCAAGCCTTCAATCAGGGCGATCGCGCGGGGAAAGCGTTGGGTTTTGAGTAATTGCTGGAGTTGTTGGTAAGAATTCACCTTCAATTGCTTTTCCAGCGGCGACAGGCGGGGATCAAGCTGCAATTGCACGGGCTTCCGGGCGGGGGGAGG
>JAIXVO010000762.1 GCA_027482985.1 Cyanobacteriota bacterium | reverse complement strand
TGGGCAAACCCCGGAATGTGAGGTTCGACGAAATGCTTGCGGGCTTCCACTTCATCAAAGTACTCCCGTGACCCAATCGGCTTAGTCGAGTGCCGAATGTTACACGGACGGCTGTTCCAATACTGCTGCACCGCTTGTACAGGGGTGTCTTGAAAGACCTGGTTAGTACCCATATCGTTTTGGTAATCCGTACTTTGTGAAATGAAACGTTCGTCAACAATACATTACAGAAAAGTGGGCATTCGTGAAAGGTTTTGCTCAAGACCGCTTCAGGGTGGGGAGTTAGACGATTTGAGGAGGTTAGCGGGGCTCGGTGCTGGTTTACCGCTGGCCCGGAGGGCTGGTTCCAGGTGGTTGAAGAACTGAATGGGGCGATCGCGTTGCGCCAATTGCTGAACTAACGCCGCCTCATCAGCCGGTTGCAAATCTCCCGGAATCAGGTCTCGCACGGTACAGTGCTGTTGCATCTGCGGCAGTTCCCGGTCATACTCCGCCCGCGACATGACAAAAGACGTGATAAACGGACTGCCTTTGGCTGGGGCGGTCAAATACGTGAAGGTGGATAACCGGGCAGCGGGCGAAACGGGTTGATACCAGAGTTTCTCTGGATCGGTCAGCCGACAGGCCAGCACGGCATTCACGAATTGACCATCAGCCTGTTCGTGAAACCGATAGAGTTGGTTTTGCCACAGGCCATACCCGACGATCTGTTGGGGGCGCTTGGCACTTAGATATAACAGTGAGAAACTCACATCTGATGAAGCGACGAATCCCTGATAGTAAAGTTCTCGATTCAAATACCAGGTAGGAATCGGTAACGATTTTGCATCATAGACAAACCAGGCACCTGACTCAATGGGGATAGAGTCAAATTGGGCGAGGTACGCTTGGTAGTCTTTTTGCTGAAATTGTGGATAGCCCAAATCGCCGCCAACATGATACCAGTAGGCCGCTCCAGAGGTATACCAGGTAACTGTAGTCGTACTGGCGATCAAGGCATCCTGCCCGATAATTTCTTGACCAACAGCTCTTGCGACTTTCCAGGGGCGGGTAAAGTCGGTTGTGGTCGCGGCAAAGGCATCTTTCAACGTGAGGGTCGCGTTAGCAAACAGCGTGATGGCGATCGCGCCAGCCAGCCCAAAGGCCATCAAACGTCGCCCACGAGTTGCCCCGAACCGTTGAGCCAGCCATTGCAAGAGCAAAACGCTGACCATAATCACTCCGGCTGTGTAGAGCATCAACTCGGGCAGCAGATATAACTCGCTGGCCTTGCGTTTCACCCCCAGCAACACAAACAGCGGCAAAATACTGCCCGCGATCGCGAAGCCCCGTGTTCCTGGCACAATCGCCCAAATCACCAGCGCCAGCAGAATCAGCGGCACTCCAGTCCATAATCCTGGTAACACCAAAAAACTCGTGAACTTGTCAGCATTGGCAGCACTCCGCAACCAGTAAATCAACACCTGATAAATTGTGAAGTGAGCTTGAATCGCTTCTCCCACCCCGCCCGTGGCCTGCACACCCGCCAACACGCCCCGAATCGCCTCCCACTGCGGCCAGACAAACCAGAGCAAGTAAGGAATCACAAACAGACCAGTGCCCACCAGCAGTGCCATGATCGGCTTCCAGGCTTTTTGCCAGCCCTGACTCCCCAACACCCAGCCAGCATACACTAGCGGCATGGCTAACGCCGGCCCCCCCCAATAGTGCAGTCCGGCGGCATAGGCTGCTAAAAAGCCCCCCAGTCCCAAACGGCGCAGTTCCCACCCCGCGATCCGCCCCGACTCCAGCGCCACCAAGCCCGCAAACCAGGCCAGTGCCAGGTGCGGCTCCGGCCGAATCGTGGTGCCAACCGACAGCACAAACACCGTACCAAAGGCACCCAGCATCATTCCCAGTTTGGCCGCAGTCGAAAAGCGACTTTTGATCGTCAGCCCCAGAATCAGCAGCATCGGCACAAACACCAGAACTCCTGCCGCGCGCATGGCCCCGAACCCCAGTTTCATGAGAAGCCCAATTTCGAGATACTGCACTGGCGGATGAATCACCATTGCATCGAAATATAAGTGAGCAGGGTAAGACAGCTTCCCGTAATGCAGAAACATATAGATCGGATTGAATAATCCAACATCTTCAGATCCCAGGGCACGGGACTTAAAAAAGCTGTAGAAAAAGGCCGCGATCGCGATCAGTCCGGCGACCAGGATGACCAGCCACTGTTCCTCATTACCCTTGAAGGGGGGCAGTTTCCAGACGGATTTGAAGCGAGTCCAAGGCAGCGAAGACATAAGCAGTACCGACCCCCAAAAGATGACATCCGAACCCCAGTCACTTATGACCGATGCTGGGTCGAGCGAGAAGAGGCTGACCGATCCGACACTGGCGACTGTGGCAGAGCCTCAAGGCAAGAGCGAGGGACAGCCCCACCGGATGAACCGCGGAAGCCAGCGAAATGGTAACGCCAACCAATCTCAAACACCGCGATCGCGGCTTTTACTAAATCAGTGAACCGGAGTTTCGACAAGCCTTCATTACGCCCCACATAGGTAAACGGAAATTCCACAATCCGCAACTGGTGATATAACCAGATGGCTAACACCTCTGAGAGATAAATGGGACTACCATTTTTAATCTGATGTTGGGTCAACAATGCTGCCGATCGCCGAGTATAAAACCGATATCCATTGCTGTAGTCTTTAATCCGGGAATTAATGACAATGCGAACGGCAAAACTACACACTAAACTAACTAAA
Source organism: Cyanobacteriota bacterium (assembly GCA_027482985.1). GTDB lineage: Bacteria > Cyanobacteriota > Cyanobacteriia > Leptolyngbyales > Leptolyngbyaceae > JSC-12. Next base: position 8,614 of record JAIXVO010000762.1, on the reverse strand, counting down.
TTTCGACTCGTGGTGCGCTGAATTACCTGACTCCCAGGGACAAATTTAGACGCGATCGCCACATCATAACCTTCCAATTCGACTAACCGAATGCCCGCTTTCAAATCTTCAGGTCGATGCGATAAATCTCCATCCATTTCCACAAACACCTGGTGATTGGTCTCCGCCAGTCCCCACTCCAGCCCCACTTGCAGCGCACTCCCGCGCTGGGAACCATACCCCGTTTTCCGCCGCTGAATGAGATGGATAGGGAAGCGCTGCGTGTGCAAAATATCATCCAGAATTTCAACTGTGCCATCGGTAGAACCATCATCAATCACACAGACTGTGTAATGAATCGAGTGGAGTTCTTGATGAATCCGTTCCAGTAACGGCACAATGTGCGTCACCTCATTGAGGATGGGCAGAATAATCAGCACACTTGCTTTTTCGATGCTCATAACGTTTAGTTTTGATCCTCACACTCACCACACCAGGCTTAATCGATTCAAAGTCAATCCCTGCACAAAATCAGGTTGGTTTTCGGAGCAATGCACAAATTAAAATTTCATTGCCAAATAGTCTATCAGACAATTGGAGCGGGGCTAATCCGACTTGCACCACCCAGGAGGTCGCAATATCTGGAACTGGCAAAACTCGTTTCTGGAGTTGTACCAGTTCAAACCCACAATCCTGAATCAAAGTTTGAAAACTGCGATCGGTAAAATATTGAATATGTTGGGCGGGAAAGAGCCGCTCACATAACCCAGCCGGGTGCCCGCCCGTGAAGTTAGAGAGCGATCGCCCCACTTGATACACACTCGATTCAATATTGGGCGTTTCTAAATAAGCGACCCCACCGGGACGTAATCGGGAAAAAATGGTCTCCAATAAATGGCGCGGATTGACGACATGTTCAATCACATCGATCGCCGTAATGATGGCAAAGTCCTGCAACTCATCGGGCGCGTGTTCCAGGTCGGTGTGATAAGCTGCGATTCCTTGTTGTTGCGCGATCGCCACCGCTCTCGCCGAGACATCTACCCCCACCGGTTGCACCGCAAATTGCCGTGCTGCTGAAGTGAGGAACGCGCCTGTATCGCACCCCACATCCAATAGGCGATCGCCCCTGAGTTGAGTCAAATCAAGGCCCCGCCCAATCTGCTGAAAAACTTGGCGGCAGCGCTGGTCAACCCGAGCCGGAGCCGATCGCCGCTGTTGAAAGTACGGATGATCGAAATAATCTGCCGTATCGTGAATCGCCGCCTGGGTGACGGCATCGGGACGGGGAAAATAAGTCCAACTGGAGCAAGGACAACGCAGTAAGTAAGCCTGCCGCAAACGAATCCGGGCACCTCGTGGCAACGGGGCATGACAGACTGCACAACGATGGTTTTGCCAGTCTCTAGGCGCAGATTGGCTGGAAACAAGGGAATGTTTCAAGGATTTAGGATGGAGCTAGGAGAATACAGCAGTCATAATAGCGTGTTGGTGGTTCGTCTCTGGCTGCCCAGACCAGGCATTTTTGTGTAACAGAAGCTTTTGCCGCCAGGAACAATCCTGTAAAGTCTTTGAAGAAGGGCAAATTTTTGTCTCTTTCACGTGCAATAAGGGCTGTATGCAACGGCGAATTCCTGAGCTTTACACGGTGATGATTGTGCGGACGGATAAACCGCCCAAAGTGTTCGCGGTGCAGCCGATCGCCCTCTGGCTGGCGGGGAGTGCGATCGTCGTGTTATTAATGACCGCATTTCTATTAGGATGGCTCCAGGGACAATCGGCATCTCGCCGTCCGGTGTCCCAATTACCGTGGCTCCACCGTTCCGACCTGACCTGACTCAATTTGACCTAACTCAAACTGTTGCAAAGTTTGCCCGGAGACACTCATGTTTAGCAAAAACAAACAACCCGTCGGCTCCCTGACCTATCTGGCGGCGAATAGTGAATTCCATGGCAATATGCACATTGAAGGCAACCTGCGGGTGGATGGCGTGGTGCATGGCACGGTGGAAGTCCGGGGCGACATGGAAATTTCCTCGACTGGCCTGGTGGAAGGGCCAGAAGTCCGCGCGCGGAACTTGCTGGTTCATGGGGTGATTAAGGCACGCGTCGTGGCGGAAGGTCGCTTAACCCTGAGCCGCACGGCGCGGTTGGAAGGGGATGTGGTGGCCAACGCGTTGGATATTGAAGCAGGCGCGTTTTACGTCGGTTACATCGAAGCCGGGGATGCCAAGATCCTGCCGGGGATGCAGCCCCGCGCCGAACTGATGGCCAGTCGGGATGAATTCTAACCCCTCAAGCTGGGCACTGAACTGGGCATGACACTGACACAGGTCTGGGGTGTACTGGTGATTTTTCTCGTCTGCCCAATTTTGGGTGGATTGCCGCTGATTCGCTGGCTGATGCGGCTGTTCACCGGACAGGCGATCGAGCAATTAGGCACAGGGAATGCCAGTGTATCGGCGGCGTTCTACCACGGGGGGCGGGTCGTCGGGATGCTGGCGGTCTTATCCGAAGCGGGTAAAGGGATTGCGGCGGTGTTGCTGGCGCGGCTCTTTTTTCCAGCAGGATCAGCCTGGGAACTGGGGGCGTTGATGGCGCTGGTGATGGGGCGCTACTGGGTCGGTAAAGGGGCCGGGACAACCAATGTCGTCTGGGGCTTTGTGGTGCATGATCCCATCGTCTCCGGGCTGGTGTTTTTATTCAGTGGGATTAGTTTTACGATCCTGCGCGATCGCAAATCCGGCAAATATGGCGTATTGGTGTGGCTGACGCTGCTCACGGCCTTGCTGCATCCGGACAATCCTGGTGTGATTGTGATGACGGCAGCGCTGTCGTTTTTGATCGGCTGGATTTATACCAAAGTGCCGGATGATCTGACCTTAAACCCACAGGCTGCAACGGGAGGTTCACGGGCAATGTTTCAATTTTTTCGGGGCGATCGCGCCTTGCGGTCCCTCAATGATGTCCTGGATGCCACGAAATTTGGGCAGAAGGCGGCGACTCTCGCCCAGTTGAAGCGGCGGGGCTATCCGGTGCCGATGGGCTGGGTGCTGTTACCTGGCGACGATCCGGCAGCGTTGCAAAAAGTCGTCTCGCCCTCGGCTGCACATCCCGTCGTGGTGCGGTCTTCGGCAGTCGGGGAAGATTCCGCTACCGCTTCTGCCGCCGGCCAATATACTTCTGTCGTCAATGTCAGCAGTCGGGAAAGTATCTTACCCGCCATGACCCGCTGTTTTCAGTCCTACGATCGCCCCTCGGCGGTGCAATATCGGCGCGATCGCAATTTGCCCGATGCAGCGATGGCAGTGATTGTGCAGGAGCAGGTGAAAGGCGTGTTTTCCGGGGTCGCTTTCAGTCGTGATCCGATCGCCCGCCAGGGTGATCAGGTGATGATCGAAGCTTTGCCAGGTGCGGCCAGTCAGGTTGTTTCCGGTCGTAACACGCCAGAAATCTATCAGGTCACGGTGGATGATGCCCTGTTGCCATCCCCCACCGCCGCCGCCAACTGGCAGTTACCCGACGATCTGACCTTTCCCGTGGCAGGTTCGGGTCAGATGCCGCCCCGCCTGATGCAGCAAGTCGCTTACCTGGCACGCCATCTGGAAGCCTACTATCACGGGATACCGCAAGATGTGGAATGGAGTTTTGACGGTACCCAACTCTGGCTGTTGCAATCCCGTCCCGTCACCACCCTGTTACCCATCTGGACGCGCAAAATCGCCGCCGAAGTGATTCCTGGCTTGATCCGGCCCCTCACCTGGTCGATTAACCGTCCCCTCACCTGTGGCGTGTGGGGCGAGATTTTTACCATCGGGCTGGGCGATCGCGCTCAGGGACTCGACTTCACCGAAACCGCGACGCTGCATTACTCCCGCTCTTATTTCAATGCCTCCCTGCTGGGTGAAATCTTTCGCCGCATGGGACTGCCCCCCGAAAGCCTGGAATTTCTGACGCGGGGAGCCAAGTTCAGCAAGCCTCCCCTCCTCTCCACCCTCAGAAATGTCCCAGGGTTGTTGCGCCTCTGGCAACGAGAAGCCCGCGTCGAGTCAGACTTTCGCCGGGATGAACGGACACTCTTTGCCCCCGCGATCGCCACCCTGCGGCAATCTCAACCCGCATCCCTCACCGATACCGAACTGTTGAACCGAATTGACTTGATTCTGTCCCGCCTGAAAGTCGCCACCTACTACAGCATCCTCGCCCCCCTGAGTGCGGCCTTACGGAAGGCGATCGCCAAAGTACCCGACGAGGCGATCGATAACAGTGCCACCCCAGAAGTTGCCGCCCTGCGATCGCTGCAAGACCTGGCGCGATCGGTCCATCCCCTGGTGGATACCATCACGCCCCGCCCCACCACTGCCGCCGAATTATTGACCCTGCTACCCACCACTCCCACCGGGCAAACCATCTTGCACCAACTGGATCATCTCCTGGAGCAGTATGGTTATTTGAGTGAAGTCGGCACCGATATCGCCGTTCCCACCTGGCAAGAAGACCCCGCCCCCATTCGCGCCTTGTTTGCCCAGTTGTGTCTCAACCCGCCGCCCAACGAGCTGGCAGCCACGCTGTTAACCGCCAAACCCAGTGTGCAACGGCGATTTGACCTGAAGGGATGCGTCACCGAGATCTACAGCCGCTTCCTGGCGGAGGTGCGCTGGAGTTTTGTCGCCCTGGAACAACGCTGGCTGGCAGCAGGTTGGCTCTCGGCAACGGGCGACATCTTCTATCTCACCTTCGACGAAATCCGGCAGCGCGTCCAACACCCGACCGATGAGTCGTTTGCCCCGCTGATCGCCCAACGACAGGCGACCCTAGACCGCGATCGCGCCCTCCCCACCGTCCCCTTTATCGTGTATGGTGACGATCCCCCGGAACCCGCCATCCATCCCACCTGGACGGCATCCCAACAACTACAAGGGATTGGGGCCAGTGCTGGCAGTGTGGAAGGTCGCGTGAAAGTCATCCTGAGTTTGCAAGACCTCCCCCCCCTAGGCCGCGACACCATCATCGTCGTCCCTTACACCGATTCCGGCTGGGCACCCTTACTCGCGCAAGCCGGGGGACTAATCGCCGAAACGGGCGGACGGTTATCGCATGGGGCGATCGTCGCTCGCGAATACCGCATTCCCGCCGTCATGGATATCCCCAACGCCACCCAACGCCTGCACGACGGTCAACTCATCCGCATCGACGGTCAACAAGGCATCGTCGAAATTTTGTAGCCTCTGTCTGAGCTAGGAATATCAATTTGCCTAACGCGATCGCACTTTGCACATAGTAAAGGTATACTATCAGCACGTTTTTTGTTTAGCTTTCATAGCTTGGTACAAAACGACCACTCAGGGCTAGAATTGTTTCACTTTTGTCAACGACACTCGCTAAAAGATTGATTGCTAATAGCGTCAAGCCAAGTCAAGGGTATGTGAGCGGAACTGCGGCTAGCATCAATGCTGCACAAATAAACACAGATTGGGTGTAATGAAGAAACCAAGAGTTGCATCTTTTTTTACTGGAATTGGTGGATTTGATATTGGATTTGAGAAAGCAGAATTCAATATCATTCTGCAATGCGAAATACATTCATTTTGCAATTCCGTTTTGGCCTACCACTGGCCAGAAATTTTGCGATTTGGAGATATCTCAACCATTAACCCTGAAAGTTTGCCTGATGCTGAAGTATGGTGTGGCGGCTTTCCCTGTCAAGACTTGTCCGTCGCCAGCGGCTCAAGAGGTCGCCACGGATTAAATGGTTCAAGATCAGGACTATTTTTTCGATTATCAGAGCTTGCCGCAGTCAAGAAACCGCCAGTGATATTGATTGAGAATGTTCATGGGCTGCTTAGCTCAAATCATGGCAAAGACTTTGCAGAATTACTTTTCACATTAAGTAACTTGAACTATGCGGTTGCATGGCGATTGTTAAACAGCCGGTATTTTGGCGTGCCACAATCTCGCCCACGGATATATATCTGTGCATGGCTCAACGACCCTAGCGCTGCGGGCAATGTTCTGTTTGAAGATCGGCGACCAGCCTGCTTAGAAAATGAACGCTTAGCTTTTTTAAGTACCTCTTGTCAGCAAGGAACAGGACCAATTCCCCCAAAAGTTGCATTTTGCTTAGCCGCAACTTCTGGTAGGCACACTGGAACAGATTGGAGTAGAACTTATGTTCCGTATAGGCATGAAGTCCGTAGACTGACACCACTAGAATGCGAGCGACTGCAAGGCTTTCCAGACAACTGGACAAAATTACATCTAGAAGATGTAGATATAGAAAAATCAGACAGTCTGCGATATCACGCCTTAGGTAATGCAGTTTCAGTTTCTGTTATTAAATGGATTGCTGAAAGAATTCACAGTCAAATCGAGAATACTCAACCTACACGGAGTTCACAGCTTAGCTCAATCAAGTTCTTAACAGATTCAGTTGAGCGATGGCCGGGTTTACAAGGAACCAAAACTATTTTGGGAAAGCTTTCAGACAAACGAAATGAAGAAACTAAGATCATTTGGCCCAAGGCAGGACTTCTCTGGAAAAATGATTTCGTTGCGAGTAATACCCCTCCATTGCCAGCTGAGCCAATCCACTCTGATCTCATCGAGATTATCGAGCAAGATCGGCCAGACTCGCGTTTTTTCTTAAGCTCAAATGCGGCTGAAGGCATCTTGAGAAGAGTAGACTCTCAAGGCAGACATTTGTTTCCGCACCTAAGAAGTGCATTAGAACAGCTCAGCGGGAGAGCAGCCAGTGAAAATAGCACTTTGGATGTTCCGCAGCAGCACAATCTTGCTTTATTGGAGTCATTGCAATGCGTATCGCTTTAAGGCCAAGTGGTGGTCGGGGGGATTATGAGCTGGCTGGTTCTGATCATGGAGTCAGTGCTTCTGAGCTGCTTGGCAAAGAATTTTATTACCAAATAACTCCAGGTTTACAAATTGACGGCAAGGCAAAAGCCTATAAACTTTCTGGAAAATCTAGAATTCGCCCAGAAGCAAATGGCATACATCCATACGTCGTAATCTACTCAACTCTTCTTTTACCAGCACCCAGACGAGAACTCATTAAGACACCTAAATCAAGCCTCACCAGACTTTCTTACAAGGAATACATTGTTTATGGCATTGATGTTGATTTAGTCCAAACAGATTCAAACAGCATAGTTTTTGCACCAACTAACATTTGGGCAAAAAGTCAGGGAGGAATTCTTAAAGTTGATTTTGCCGAGCGAATGGCAATTATTTGTATGCTGTGGGCTATAGCAAGCCAACAATCATCTGAATTAAGCGGTTTGCTCAAAGCACATGAAGCCGCAGTGATAAACTCCGACCATGTCGGCATTCAGAAGTCTGCCGATAAAGTTCAAAAAAGATTTCTTGCTAACACGGATGTACTTCCCCGGATTTTAAGTGAGTTTAACCTGCCAGATTATTCAAGTACTACTCATACAGGAATTACAGACGAAATAACAGGCTATGAAGCTGAAGATAGCATTATTTCTCCTCAAGATTCGCGGCGTAACCGAATCAGGAAATGGCGAAAGCAAGCTGATAGAGGACCAGGCGCACGAAAATTCAGTAAGGATGTGCGCGAAGCTTATGAACATCGATGTCTTTTTTCGGGGGAACGCTTACCAAGATTGGTCGGTTTTGATTCCCCTGGTGTAGACGCTGCGCATATCTTACCGTGGTCAATCTACGACCTGAACTCAGTTAGAAATGGAATCTGCTTATGCAAACAATGCCATTGGGCGTTTGATAATGGCCTGCTCAGGTTAGATTTTGATGCTGCGTCGAAAAACTACTTGTTGTCAATTCCTGAGGATGTTAAAGCTGTAGCACTTCAGGAGAACTTTGATTTATCGATTTTTCAGAAGAACGTTGGAGTGATAGACCAATCTAGACTTCCTACTAATCGGCAACAGTGGCCATCTCATCAGTATATTCAAGCATTTAACGCTGAATCAACATAGGGTTCGGCGATTCATAACTGATACCCAAGTATGTGTAGGTAGCTAATTACTCCCCTTGCCCTTTATTAAGTCGCCCCTGCGCCGTTTTGCGAGTCGTGCGATTGTGAAGTAAAAATTGCCCTCTTCATCCGTCAACCCATGCCCAGAGAAGTAGAGCAACACCAGATCATCGGCTTTGCGATGATCAAATAGGTTATCGATCGCCGCCTGCAATTCAATCAAATCTGGATTTAGCAGCGACAGGACATGATCGAAATTACCCAGGGCGCGATCGCGCAACACTTTTTCCACAGCGGCAATATCTCCTGCTGCCGCCGGTAAAGGTTTGAGGTCATCCGAGTCATATTGACTCACCCCAATCAGTAACGCCGTTTTGACCATCGCCTCAACTCATGAATGAATAAACGCACGAATCGCCCTTACCCCTCGTGTTCCCCTCTCCCAAACTGGGCAAGGAAAAAAAACTTCCGGCTCCCCTTCTCCCAGGACGGGCTACCGTGTACACACAAGTAGGGATTGACTCCGTTTGAGTCCTTTGCGCCCCCTAAGTCCCCCAAATTTGGCAGGGCTGATTCATTTTGAGAGAGAAATAATAAGCTGAAAGGTTGTGACTGAGGTGGTTAGATGCAGACGTTACAAGAAGCTTTTGCCCAAGTTCCCGA
>JAIXVO010000160.1 GCA_027482985.1 Cyanobacteriota bacterium | reverse complement strand
GTGCCGTAGGCCATGGTAAACAACAGGGCCCCGCCCAGCACGCGCAGCCCTTGAACCACCGAGGGGCGATCGGACTGGGCGGTAAAGACTGGGCGCAGCCACAGGAGCTGAAGCAACAACACCAGAGATAGCAGGCTTTCTTCAAAATCCAGCCCTTTGAGCAAGTGGCTGAGGATGGAGACCACCAATAGCCCCACCGTTAACCCCCAGGCTAGCCGCTTGCGCCGCTGCAGATTGGCCGCCAGCAGCAGCAAAAAGAAACCGCTCAGGGCCGCAAACAAATGGGCCCCAATCCGCACCTCAACCGGAAAAATCGTCTCTAACCAGGCCACCCGATGGGGTAGCCCAGGGGTGACCGCCGACCACAGGTTAACCAGGCCCACCAGGGCCGTTAGCACGGTGACCGACCAAATGCCAAGGCGCGATCGCTTGTTCACCATACCCGATGCCTCACCAGGAAGAAGCCACTCTAAGTTTAATGGCTATCTTGACTGTGCCTGCTTAAATTGCTCGCCCACGTAGGACAGCGAGTCAGTTAGATGCTTGTGAAAATAATTCCACCCAATATCGGGGCCAGACATGCCATGACCACCCGGAAAGACGTGCATGACACTGGGAATGCCAAGCTGCTTAAGCGTTTGATGAAACGCTTCGCTTGAGGCCCTCATATCTGCGTCAAGGGCGTTATCTCCCGCATCCAGATAGATATGCAGATGACGTACAGCCTGGGGAGAAATTTCCTTCACAAAACTCTCAGGACTATTAGCGGCTCCACTGCTATCGGTAAAGTACCCCCCGTGACTAAAGAGAAGGCCAAAGTTATCTAGATGTTTCAGGCCAATATTGACAGCCCCCCATCCCCCAGAGGAAACGCCCCCCATCGCCCAAAACTGCGGCCTCGGCAAGGTGCGGTAGCGGTTGCTTATCTGCTCCACCAGTTCTGAGCCAATCATGGTATCGAGATTGCCATGGGGCCCGTTATAGTACTGCGGATCCCAGAGATAGCTAGAGCCTCGCTGGTCGTTGCCATCGGGCATTACCACAATCGAGGGTGGCAGACGATGGGTGGCATAGAGCTGCTGCAACACCTCGGCGATGCCATACTGGTCTGCGTAGGCCCGTAGGTCATCGTGGCCACCATGAAGCAGCACAATCACAGGATAATGCTGGTCGGGGTGATCTGCGTAGCCGGGAGGCAAAATCACACCGTACTGTCGTTGTGCTGCCATGGCTGGGCTATAAAAACTTTCCACCTGCATCGGCAGGGCCAAAAGGGCTTGCCGCTCGGCTGTCGGAATCGGGTCAGCATCGACTGAGACGTGATCATACAGGGCTAATCCACCCGTGGTTAGTAAGAGAGTTCCTACTAAGCCCAGGCCCAATGACTTGAGTTTCATGATGTGCTTGTCCTGACGGATTGCTGATTCAGCTTTGCCAAACGTACAGCTATTTGGCAAAGCTGCTTTCACTGCCCTCTTACCCTAGAAAAGTTGTGTGCCAATCCTATGGCAGATTAATGTCAGGTATCTGGCAAAACATGGCCTGGGATAGCGGCAACCTATGACGTAGCATCGGGCTCTGAACGAGCGCTGAATCTGGCCTGGAGCAGGTCTTCAAGGCGCTGGAGCCGCTGCTGTTGCTCTTTGAGCATATCTACCAGGAGAACCACCTCCTCTTCGCGCAAAAGGTTCATCTTGTCGTGGAGGAGCTCAATCTCTAGCTCAGCTTTGACGTTAACTTCGTAGTCATGCTGAGCATCCTGACGATCAATGGCGGCTTGACGGTTTTGACTCATCATAATGATCGGAGCCGCGTAGGCGGCCTGAAACGACAGCATCAGGTTGAGCAAAATGAATGGGTAGGGATCCCAATGTTTGATGAAGGCCACCGCATTTAGACTCACCCAGCAGGCGAGCAAAATACTTTGGATGATGATAAATGGCCACGAGCCCATCACGGCCGCCACTTTGTCAGAGATGCGGTCGCCCAAGGTTAGTCGCGAGGTGATGGGCTGCTGGGCAGGGCTACGCTGCCTGAGATCTTGCAGTAATGTATACTCATCCCGGCTGATCAGGGCACGGAGAGGGCGCTTGAGAGGGGAGGTAGTCATAACACGTTTCCGCTCTAGGAAGGAAGCTAGGGGCTGTCATTATTGTTGCAGATTTCAATGTCGGGTCTGTGTCAGATTGGTGTCAAAACTACAGGGCAAAAAAGAATGAGGTGGGATGGAGGATTTACCCCATCCCACCTCATTTACACCATCCATTCAGCCAAACTTGGCCTATTCTGGCAGATTGCTCAGGGCCCTTCGATCCAGTTTATTTTGTCGAATACTCTGGTAAATAACCAGGCTGACGATAATGCAAAGAAACAAGATGCTCGTGTTAGTGGTGCCAAAGCCAAACCCGCCGTCTGCAGTCGCTTGGGATAACAAATCGCCCGTAGAGGCCCCTAGGGGGCGAGTCAAGATAAAGGCCAGCCAAAAGGCCAGTACCCCATTCAACCGCAGGTAATAGTAGCCTCCGGCAACCAGGCCAATGAGGGCAACAAAGATGAGCAGAGCCTGTCCATACCCCAAGCCAGCGCCTTCGGCCAGCAAATCGCCCGCGGCGGTGCCTAGGGCAAAGGTCAGCAAAACGGCTGCCCAATAGTAGGCTTCGCGCTTGACCGTGTTGATGGAGTGCATGGCCAGGGTCTTTTCATTCGCGTACCAGGCCGCAAATATAGCTAATAAACTAATGCTAAATATGATCGTTGTGGTGACTAAACTCACGCCAAATTCATCGACTAGTCGATCGGTTATGAGCGTGCCAACAACGCTAATCAAGACGACGGCTAACCAGTAATTGACGGGGACATAGCGCTTGAGTCTAAATTGATTCCAAAGAACCGCCAACAGTAGGGCCGTCATAATGTAAGACGTGATGGCCAAGCCCAGGTTTAAGGTGGTGGCTAAATAGTCTGCTGCTGTTTCACCCACAGTAGTTGCGAGTACTTTGATGATCCAAAAAACGGCTGTAATTTCGGGGACTCTGTTCAATATAGATTTCATGGACTGCCTCCAGATTTTCGATAGAGTAACGATCAGTAGACTGAATATTTGGAGTGAAACGAGCTTTATTTCAATCCTGATTTCATGCGAAAAAGTATTGGAGACCCCATTGAGGAAGATCCCTCTTTTTCTGCGCAGTCTGACCTTAGGGCAAGATCGTCAAGAACTCGACAAGGCAGCCAAAACCATTGAGGGTGGATAACTTAGGCATGGTGAAACATCTTGCTGGGTTCTTGACAGTTAGTTTCTAGATTGGGGGTATCTTCCTCAGAGGGCGTTTGAAAAGCTGGAGAGCGTCGAACCTTACACCGCGAAAGCGGTCAAGGTAGCTCATAGCTCAGGGCATTTACCGTAGCCATCGGGCTAGTAGCCCCAGGGCATGCCCGGTTCAAACATCCTCCCAGGGAAGTGTGTTGTTACGCCCAACTGGAGACTATCTCGATGAAAAAATCTTTTGCCCTAGGGGCGCTTGCCCTCGTCAGTGCTCTGGGTATTGGCGGCGTTGCTCGTGGGGTCTATGCCAATCAGAGTCAGCGTCCGGTGGCTGCGATTGCCCAAGCCCACCCCGCCTCTGCCCAGGCCCAGGCCCCAGATGGCAATGGCGATGGCGAACAGCCCGATGACCAAGAGGAGGCCCAGGAAGATGCTCAACTGCAAACCCTGGCCAAGATTACCCCTCAGCAGGCAGAGGCCGCGGCCCGCACCGTGGCCTCTGGCACCGTCAGTAGCGTCACCCTAGAGAACGAAGACGGTAGCGTAGTGTATAAGGTGATGATCGGCCAGCAGGAGGTCATGGTGGATGCTGGCAACGGCACTGTTTTGGAGACAGAAGCCGCTAGCCATGAGTCAGATCAGGATGCTGCACCCCAGGGTAGTATTCAGGTACCTGGCGATGGCGATCACGGGGAAGCCATGGGCAATTAGTCCCAGGGCAAGGTCAGCCACCATGGTTTAAGGTTGACCTTGCCCTGGGGCTAACCCTCTCCTGGGGCTAACCCTCTCCCATACATCGGCAGCTGCACTTGAAAGCAGCTGCCTGTTTTGAGTTGACTTGTGACAGCAAGCGTTCCCCCGTGGCGCTGCACGATCGCCTGGGTAATCGCCAGCCCCAACCCTGAACCACCGCGATCGTGGGTACGGGCCGCATCGGCCCGCCAGAATCGCTCAAACACCCGCTGCAAATGCTCTGGGGCGATGCCCATGCCCGAATCCTGGACGGTGATGTGAATCTGCTGGTTAAGGGCCTTAGCTTCAACCCAAACCTGTCCCCCTGCCGGGGTATATTGCAGGGCATTTTGGATCAAATTGGTCAGGGCGCGGGTGATGGGATCGACCTCGCCCCCCAGGGTCAGATCTGGGGCGATGGTCTGATGCAATGCGATCGCGCTGGCTTGGGCCTGGGGCTGGTACAGGGTGACCAAATCTCTCAGCAGAGTGGAGAGATCGATGGGTGCTTTGACCAGAGCGGGCTGATGGGGGTCTAAGACCAGATCCCGAGGGCGATCGCTGCGGGCTAGCAACAGCAGATCTTCGGTCAGCCGGGTCATTTGCGCCGTGGCGCTGGCAATGGAGGCAAACACCTCACGATCCTCCTCCCGAATCCCCTCGGGGTACTTCAGCGCCACTTCCACATTGCTCGAAATCGCCATCAGCGGACTGCGCAGCTCATGGGAGGCATCAGCCGTAAACTGCTTCAACCGCTGAAAACTGGCCTCAATCGGCTCCATGGCCTGCCGAGTGATCCAGAGAATGCCGCCGCCGCTCATCCCCAGCCCGACCAGCACCCCCACCATCAAGCCCCAATCGAGTTGATCTAGGGTGTCGTCCAGTTGTGCTAAGGACTGACTCACCCGCACATAGCCAATCTGCTCCCCGCTATCGCCATTGAGAATCGGGAGCGTCACCGCCTGGATCGCCGGGCCACCTGCTTGCCCCTGCCCCCTCTGGGGAGCGAGTGCCTGGGGATCGAGGGGTAGAGTCAGCACGACATCTCCCTGTTGTTCGATCAGGTTGCCCTGGCGATCGAACCACTGCAAGGCCTGCTGCTGGCGCTGCAAATCGGCGATCGATAAATCATCTTCTACCTTAATCTGCCCGCCGTCGTACTCGACGCTGGCGGCGGCACTTTGCCCCACGGTCGTGAGGCGATCGGTGAGCTGCTGCTGCAAGTTGCGCCAAAACACCAGCCGCACCACCCCAGCAAAGCCCCCCAACACCAGGGCAAACACGATCAGGCTAGACACCAGCAGCCGAGTTCGAATCGGTTGAAACATGGCTACTCCAGGCGATATCCCATGCCGTAGACAGTGTGAATCATCGGGTCTAGACTGCCCGCTCCCTTCAGCTTGCTGCGCAGATTAGTAATGTGGGTTTTAATCGTTCCCTCGCCAGAGCTTTGGTCAAAATCCCAGAGTTTGTCAAGTAGCACCGAACGGCTGACCACCTGGCGTGGGTGGCGCAAAAAATACTCTAGAATCACGTATTCCTTGGGCGTTAGCAGCAGCGGGGTCGCCCTAAAGGTCACTGACTGGGTGGCCGGGTCGAGGCTGAGGTCGCCATACTCCAAGCAGGGTTGAATAGCCTCGCGGCTGCGGCGAGCCAGGGCGCGAATACGGGCCGAGAGTTCCTCTAGGGTAAACGGTTTTACCAGGTAGTCATCGGCTCCTGCGTCTAAGCCCAAGACTTTATCTTGGGTGGTGTCTCGGGCTGTGAGCATCAGAATCAAGGCCGACCCATGGGCCTGCCGCAACCGCTGGCAAAGGCTAATGCCGTCTAGCTTGGGCAGCATCACATCCAGCAAAATTAGGTCATAGTCGCCGCTGCTAGCGTAGGCCCATCCTTCTACACCATCCTGAGCCACGTCTACCACATGGTGCTGGTGGCGCAGGTCTTTGGTGAGAGGGCTGGCAATGCGCGGATCATCCTCAACAATCAAGATTTTCATGGTCTGATGATAGGGCTTTAAGGAAGCCTACGGATTGTGATGGGTTCACCCAAGATCTCTCCTGGACAAAGGTGGATTTCTGCTTTCTATAGCAAATATTCTTTTTTTATAAAATATTCTTTTTATGCCCCCATGGGGGATTGCAATCTCTTGGCAATACCTATCTACTGCTAGAAGAACTGGACTTAAACTATTCCCTTAGAGGCTGGAAATCAGCCTTCCGACAGGGCTATAGTTCTCGAGTTCGGAGTTAGGTTAACGTTCAAACTCGAGTACGGCGCTGTCTTGGGGCTTGATGCACCCAGGAATATCCTAATAATAAAAATAGATTTGGTGGCTAACCGATGTTAAGACTTCTTGGGGCACCCGGTGCTCTTTTGGAGCACCCGCTGGGAATCGATCGGCTCTACTTGGCGATGCACATTCCCGATGGCTTTCTCAGCCTGCCGGTCAGCCTCGTGACCTGGGTCATTTCCATAGCGCTGATTGCCCTATCCCTGCGGCAGGTCAAGACCGATTATCAAGACCGTGCCGTGCCCCTGATGGGGGTCTGCGCGGCCTTTATCTTTGCGGCTCAAATGATCAACTTCCCGATTCCCGGCGGCACCTCGGGGCACCTGCTGGGGGGCACCTTGGCCGGTATCCTGCTGGGGCCTTGGGCTGGCACTCTCGTTATGACCGTTGTCTTCATTGTCCAGGCGGTGTTATTCCAGGATGGTGGCCTGACGGTGCTGGGGGCCAACATTTTTAATATGGGACTGATTGGTACCTTCGGTGGCTACTACCTCTACAAGGTGCTCCGATCGGCCCTGGGCTTTCATAGCTGGCGGGGTATGGCCATAGCCACGGCGGTCACGGCTTGGGTCAGCGTCGTCGCCGGTTCCCTGGTCTGTGCCCTGCAACTCGCCCTATCGGGCACCGTGCCCCTAACCGTGGCCATCACCGCCATGCTGGTTTGGCATGTGCTGATTGGCATTGGCGAAGCGCTGGTCACGCTAGTTGCCGTGGGCTACGTCTGGCGGACCCGGCCTGATCTGCTCTACGATCCACCCCGCTCCGCCGGGCAAAAATATCCCTTGCCCACTATGGATCCTCGCTAGAGGGAGAAATCGTCCTATGCGTTCATCTCAGAGCAAAAACAATAGGGCCTTCTGGCTGACGGGGCTGGGGGCCTCGTTGGTGGTGGCTGGATTGGTGTCTCCCTTTGCCAGTTCTCACCCCGACGGTCTCGATCGCGTTTCCCAAGACCACGGCTTTGATACTAAGGCGAAGGCCGATCCCTTGGCCCACCGCCTGCCCTTTTATTCGGTCTTCAATGAATACGCGCTCCGGGGGGTGCCCGAGGGGATCGCTACGCCCTTGGCGGGCGTGATGGGTACCCTGGCAGCCTTCGGCCTGGCCTGGGGGGCAGGCAAGCTGCTGGCGAAGCCGGGTGCCGACTCCAAAACGGTATCGGGCACCGTCGGCAGCCCAAGCCAGAGCCCAAGCCAGAGTCCAGAGTCAGACGGGGTCGATCGGAAATAATGCTGCTGCACGTCGGTGGATTTCATCTGGATGTGGACAGCGATCGCACCACACCCTGGCACCGTTTACTGCCCCAGACGCGGGTGCTGTGTGCCCTGGTGTTTGTATTTGCCACGGCCCTGACCCCCATCGGGCACTGGGCAACCTGGCAGGTTTATGGCATTGGGTTGGCGTTGCTGATCAGCCTGAGCCGGGTAACACTGACGGTTTTGCTCAAGCGGGTGGCCCTAGAAGCCGGGTTTGTGGGGGTCGTCTTAGCGGGGACGTTGTTCCACCAGGGGGGCACGGTGCTGTGGCAGTGGGGCGGTTTGCAGGTGACCACCGGGGGGCTGACGGTGCTGGGCAGCGTCAGCCTAAGGGCGCTGCTGTGCCTGCTCATGCTCAATTTGCTGACCCTCACCACCTCGGTACCCGACCTGTTGCAGGGGTTGACCCGGTTAAGGCTGCCCCCGCTGCTGGTGGCGATTTTGGCCTCTATGTACCGCTACATTGGAGTACTGGTGGGAGAATTTACCACCATGCGCCGGGCGGCGACCTCCCGCAATTTAATGGCCCGTCCCCAGGGGCAGCGCCGGGTGATTGGCAACATGATGGGGGCGTTGTTTGTGCGGTCCTACGATCGGGGCGATCGCATTTACCAGGCTATGCTAGCGCGGGGCTACAGCGGCACCTTAACCACCACCACCGTGCCCGCCATGCAATCCCTCGACTGGGTGGCCCTGGGGCTGATGCTGGGCCTGGTGGGGCTGGGGCAGTGGGTCTGGCTGGGGCCCCTGGGGCCGACTTGATTGGGCCGACTTGATTCAGCTGACGTTAAGCAATCCCATTACCCAGGGCTAAGGCATGCACCACAATCCCATTGCGATTGACGATCTCAGCTATACCTACGCCGACGGCACCCAGGCCTTGAGCCACATCAACCTGGCGATCGCGGCCGGAGAGCGTGTAGCCCTGGTGGGGGCCAATGGCTGTGGCAAATCGACCCTGCTGCTCCACCTCAACGGCATTTTGTCGCCCCAGGCGGGCCGGATCACCGTGGGAGAATACCCTATGGTGAAGGAGCATCTCCAGACCATTCGCAACTTTGTCGGGCTGGTGTTTCAAAACCCCGATGACCAACTATTTATGCCCACGGTTTGGGAAGATGTCACCTTTGGCCCCATGAATCAGGGCTTGCAGGGCAAGGAACTGCTGCATCGCTGCCACCATTGTCTCTATGCGGTGGGGCTAGACCCCGAAAAATATGCCTCCCGCAATCCTGACAATCTCTCCGGTGGCGAGAAGCAGCGGGTGGCCATTGCCGGAGTGCTCGCCATGCAGCCCCAAATTCTTGTCTTGGATGAGCCCACCGCCCAGCTTGACCCTCGATCGCGTCGTCAGCTGATCGAGCTCTTGCGGCAGTTGCCCATGACCCAGCTGATGGCCACCCATGACCTGGATCTGGCGCTCGATCTATGCGATCGCACCATTGTCTTGAGTCACGGTCAACTCGTATGCCAGGGGCCGACAGCCCAGGTTCTCAGCGATCAGACTTTTTTGCAGCAGCACCATCTGGAGTTGCCCCTGAGCTACAGTCGCCCCTACTGCCAGCTCGACCACGCCCCGGTCGAGGCTAAATCAGCCTTGCCTGTGGGCTAGCGATACCAGATTGACACAGATTTAACATCCGATTGCCATACCCCTTCCCTAAAGTCATCTCTATTCCATTCAGGAAGGACTATGACAATGAACAAACTTAACGGTTCGGGACTTCGCATTGCAACGGCAGTTTTGGCCGCTAGTTTTACCTTCTTGGCTGCACCCGTGTTGGCCTCATCTATAATAGACTCGACAGAAGACTCGGGAGGGCTGGATCGTGCCGCGCACCTCTACCTCGGCAACATTGATTCGACCCAATCGGCTTACATTGAAGCCATGAAGACCAAACTAGGACTCTGGGAGTAGCCCATATTCCTTGAGCCTAGACCTAAGAGGGTGTTTGAAAAGTCAAAGAGCCTCTCAAGTGATGCCTAGGTCGTAGGTTAATGGCCTCAAAATTCAGCGGTTTTGCTGTCTCTTAGGGGCAAACTATACCTGGGACAACCCTTTTCAAACACCCTCTAATGCAGGCATGGAGTTTGGCCAAATTCTATGCCTGTTATTAGCCAGTTAATTTTATGACAATTTTATGCTGGGGAGCTGCACGCAATGAATAAATTACTGATTGGCATGGGGGCGTTTCTAGGCTCAACCTTGGGCAGCTATTTTCCCGTTTTATGGGGCGGCAGCCTGTTTACGTTAGGATCGGTTTTATTCGGCACAGTAGGGGGCATCGCCGGGGTGATTGTGGGCTATCGCCTATCCAAATATTTGGGATTCATTTAAGATTTTATAGCCATTGCCATGTTGGTTAGGAGAAGCTGAAGACACATTCTTGCAGTGGCAATGGCCATCACTATACAACCCACGTAGATGGGCACGGGCCTTGCCCATCCTACGTTTAGTTGACGTTACGCGGTTTGTTGGGGTTGAACACACTAATCGCACGCTCTGCCTGGCTAAGATGCTGGGGATTAGCCTGCACCGATTGAGTTGTGGGAAAGATCCCAGAGGAATGAGGGGTTTGACCCAACAGTTGGGCCTCTCTTACTGGTAATTCTCCTCCTACACCATGGCTAGCCATGGACTCGGCCCGAGCTGAGCCAGCAAAAATGGTGAGGGGTAAAAGCAGGGCAGCGGCAGTAAAACCACCCAGTACATACCGTTTGATGGAGAGTTTTTGAATGTTCACTAGAGGGAGATCCTTTTGGTTCGATGTCTTTACTGTAGGAACCGGTTGTGTCATTCTCGCTCCAATGCTGTGTCAGCTCCGAGTGTCGAACACTACAGAAAAAATGCCGCTGAGTTAGCATCAAAAGATATCGACAACCCGATCAAGCAGAAAAACCCATGCAGCAAACTGTTCTAATTGTGGAAGATGAAGCAGAAATTGCCCGCTTTATTCAACAGCTATTAGAAAAAGAAGGCTTTACCTGCCTGCACAGCCGAGACGGTAACGATGCCCTACGCCAGTTTCAGACCCATCAGCCCCCCCTGATCATCCTCGACTGGATGCTGCCGGGCATTGACGGCTTAGAGGTCTGTACCCGCATTCGGAAATTGGCAGGCACCCATGATCCTTACATTCTGATGCTGACCGCTAAGGGCGAAGAATTTAATCGGGTGATCGGCCTATCGACCGGGGCTGACGATTATCTGGTGAAGCCCTTTAGCCCCATGGAGTTGGTAGCCCGGGTACGGGCTTTGCTGCGGCGGAGCCTACGCCAGGAGGCCAAGAGCCAGGTTTATCGCACCGTTCACTTTTCGGTGGATTTAGATCGCCATATCGCCACCCAGCAGGACAATGGCACCGCTAAAGATCTAGATCTAACGGCCATCGAGTTTGATCTGCTGGCCACTTTTCTCAGCCACCCGGGTCGCGCCTGGAGCCGCACCCACTTGGTTGAAAAGCTCTGGGGCAATGATTTTTTTGGCGAAGAACGGGTGGTCGATACCCATGTGGCTCGCCTACGCAAAAAGATTGAGCTCGATCCCAGTCATCCTCAATTTATCAAAACGGTGGTGGGCATGGGCTACAAGTTTGAGGATGACGCATGATGCGGGTGGGGCTTCAGGGACGGCTTTTTTTCTCCCACATGGTCGTTATGCTGGTGGGGTTAGCCAGTTTTATTGTGATTAGTCGCGCCGCTGCCCATCACTTATTTTCGGGCCATCTCGATCAGATGGCTACCATGGGCCGTGTGGCTGCCGAGATTCGTGAGGAGCTGTTAATTGGGTTTGAATCGGCCTGGAGTGGCAGTACCGTCCTATCCTTAGTGGTCGGTGGGCTAACGGCGGCGGCGCTGAGCTATTGGGTGGCCCACCGCATCACCCAGCCCTTGACTGAGATGGAGCGCATTACCCGCCAGTTTGCGGCGGGTAACTGGTCTGAGCAG
>JAIXVO010000500.1 GCA_027482985.1 Cyanobacteriota bacterium | reverse complement strand
CGCTAAAGCTCATCACCCTGCTGCAAACCTGACTGGCTTGCGTCCAACCATTCACTTCAGCGTTCTCCTCCCTTCACCATGAAAAAATTAATCCGCGGTCTGCGCGAGTATAAAGAAGTTTACGTCTCCCAGAACCGCGATTTTTTGGAGCAACTCGCCCACGGGCAAAAACCACGGGTCCTCTTCATTACCTGTTCCGATTCGCGCATTGTGCCCAGCCTGATCACCCAAACGGAACCGGGCGAAATTTTTGTGATTCGGAATGCGGGCAATATCATCCCGCCGTTTGGGGCGGCGAATGGCGGCGAAGGGGCGGCGGTCGAGTATGCGATTCATGCCCTGGGGATTGAACAAATCATTGTCTGTGGACATTCTCACTGCGGTGCCATGAAGGGCTTGCTGCAGATTGGCAAGCTGGAAGAAGAAATGCCCCTGGTGTATGAATGGTTACGCCATGCCGATGCGACGCGGCGCTTAGTGCAGGAAAACTATGGGGGCTACTCGAAGGATGAATTATTAGAAATCACGATCGCCGAAAATGTTCTGACTCAAATTGAAAACCTCAAAACTTACCCGGTGGTGCACTCCAAACTGTATCAGGGCAAATTGCACCTGTACGGTTGGGTGTACCTAATTGAAACAGGCGAAGTGTTGGCCTTTGACCCAGAAGCGCATCAATACGTGCCCCCGCAAAC
The DNA here is from genome assembly GCA_027482985.1 of Cyanobacteriota bacterium. Classification (GTDB taxonomy): domain Bacteria; phylum Cyanobacteriota; class Cyanobacteriia; order Leptolyngbyales; family Leptolyngbyaceae; genus JSC-12. Next base: position 4,389 of record JAIXVO010000500.1, on the reverse strand, counting down.
GCAACTCGAAGTCGTGGGTGAACCAGGTCGCTTCTTGTCCACCAGTGCGCCACCCGTCACCTGTGATTTGCCCGCCTACAATCCCGATGATGACCTGCCCCCCGCCACCATGCCACCGCTACGCCGACCAGCGGCGGCGAATAGTCAGGTCGCCTACAAATCGTCTCCCGGCAATATTTCCTGGTTGTCGCCGGAACAAGCCGATCGCATTTATCGCGGTTCCGCCCATCCTCGTTAAAGTGCCTGCGCCTCAGCAGGAGGCTCGCAACTGTCCAAACGCCGTGACTAACTTCCCGCTCAAACTACAATTTTTTGTTGGAATTTGTGCGGGATGATGCTGCGTTTTGGGGCAGAGCGAGTACCGTAGAAGCGGGGAATTCTAGATCCAGGGTTCACGCAGGTAAAGGGAGTTGGCATGGCAACGATGGAGAACCGACCCGAAAGCATGGGTGAAAATGGCAGAACCGTAGAAAGCGTGCTACAAACAGTGACGCAGGACTTGAAGCGGCTGCATCAGGACTTGATTACCCAACTCTCTCAGGAAGTGACGCAACTGCAAGCTGAGAAAGCACGGTTGGCGACCGAGGTGCGATCGCTGCAATCCCAACACCAAACCTTGCAAATCCAGCAGGCTCCGGGCTTATCACCCCAACAAATGGCTCAGCAAGAACTGTGGGCGAAAAAATTAGCCCTGGCGCTGTCCAATCATCTGCAAGGGTTGATGATGCAGCAAATTCAGCAGGCGATGCAGGCGCAACAGCAAAATGGGGCATTGTCGAGCGCTGCTCCCCAGCCTCAGGTCGACAATGCGCATCGCTTACTCGCCTCCCTGGATGCGACCTTTAGTGCCACCTTCAATTCGCTCCAACAAGAACTGGGCAGTTATCAAAGCTCGCTCTATCGGCAACTCAACGAAATCCAGAATCAACAACTGACCGAAATGCAAACCCTGGGGCAACAGGGAGAGGCCATTTTAGAAGCGTTGGTGAATCGGCTGCGGCAACAACTCTCAGCCGAGGGTCTGCGTCCTCTGGCTCCAGGTGCCTTCTCCCCTAACGACGCGCCAGCTTTACTGGAAGCTAATCCCAGTCCGACGGGCTTCCCACCACCGCCCGTCGCCCCCTATCCTCCCCCCTCCAGACCCCCTCAACCGCCTTTGCCGGAGCCACCCCGTCACGAGCAGAGCGGGCATGCTGGTACTCATCCACACCTCTCGCAAGCTCCGATCGCGATGCCAGCCACCCCCGTCGCCGCTCAACCTGCGGGTAAACGGGATGTTTCTAGCTTCTGGACGGGACTGATCCTGGTCTTGCTGTCCACCGTCGCGCTGTCGATTCACAACGTCGTGGTGCGGGTGATTGGCACCCCCAGTTCGATTTTTGGCTTTCCCGATGTGGGGGGCTTCATCGATATCAAGGTGTTGGGCAACTCGCTGCTGATCCTGTGGCTGCGGATGTTGATCGTGTTGCCGTTGATGGTGATTCTGGCGATGTTCCTCTACCCCAACATCTGGCGGGATTTGAAGCAGTTTTTCTTTGCGGGCGATCGCCGTCCCATCCTAAATGTCGTCGGCAGCGGCTTCTTCCTGTTCATGTCCCAGGTGTTAATCTACATCGCCATTGGCAAGATCGGGGCGGGTCCAGCGGTAACGATTTTGTTCATGTACCCGATCATCACTGTCCCCCTGGCGTGGTTGCTGTTTGGCGATCGCCCCACGGGTCTACGGTGGGGAGTAATGGGGATGATTTTGACTGGCATTATTTTGACGGCTCAACCCGCCATGGCGGCGACTAGTCGCGGCTGGTCGTTTGAAGGGGTAATTTTTGCGGTCGGTTCTGGCATTGCCTTTGCCCTGTACCTAATTCTGATGCAGTTGTGTTTCAAAAAGCTGCACCCCATCCCTGTGAGCTTGGTACAATTCTTCACAATTTTTGTGCTGTCGGCGGTCATCCTGATTGTGATTGGTCCCAATCTGGGGGTGCAAGTGCTGGCGGAAAACCGCACTGGCTTTGTCTTAAGTGGGATTCTCTTAGGGGTGCTGACCCTGGTTGGCTACCTCACCAATAACTTGGGGGTGCGCTTCATGGGAGCCGGATTGGCCTCCATTGTGGCCTCGATTGGTCCCGTGATGACGGCCTTCCTGGCGCGCATCTTAATTCAGAACCAACTCCAGCCCATTCAGTGGTTTGGCATCCTGATGGTGACGCTAGGGGTGGGGGCACTCAGCTTTGAACGGCTCCGCTTGCAAACGCGGAAAAAGTAAGATCTGCCTTTGTCAGAAATCGATGATTAATCTTCCTTAAGATGGGCATTTTTGAGAATTCTGTAAGTTATGCTACAGAAAGATTAGAAAACGTTCATCTCGACTGCGGTCTACTCGCTCAAGCGATCGCACTTGAGACGGAAGTAGGGAGTTTCCCGAAGGAACGCGCCTCAACATCTGAGAACAATCATTCTTTTGCAAGAGGCGACATTATGAGACTGACTTATCGCGGTGCTAGTTACGAATACACCAACTCTCCCTTAGAAGTGCGCGAAAGCGATGTGTTTAATCAACAACGGGAAGCTCAACAACGGTGCAAAACTTTGCAAGAAAACCGTTATCCGCTGACCTACCGGGGTGTGCGCTATACAACTGATCAAGTGGCAACGGCGATGGCGATGGCAACTCCGCGCACAGCACAGTCGCTGACTTATCGGGGGGTCAAGTACATCCGGAATGTGGATGGTACCACCCAATTCGCACCCGCAGCGCTGCCTGCCATCCCCAATACGACGCTGGCCGCACTGAGAGAGGTTTCACGAGTCCATCAAGATAACTTGCGGCAAAACTTGGCGCGTCGGTTGCAGGCTGCCCAAGCGCGGGGCGATCATGATTTGGTGAGTCTGCTAGAAGCTGAATCTAAGCAATTGGCTTTGTAGTTGGCTGTTTTGGGTATGTGACCTCTGGCATGGCAGTGAATTCCCCTGTGTAACGTGCCTGTGATGAGGTTTATGAGAAGGAGGTGAGATCGGTTGATCTCACCTCCTTTTTCCATGTCAAATGGCAGGTGAGGTGAGGCTGAATTCAATGGCGATCGCCCTACTCCAACCCCAATTCCCGCTTCAGCAAGTTGATTGACTTGGACACGATCAGATTCTCGCAACAGAGCACTTGGGGTGACCGAATCAAGTCTTCCCGCATAGCCGCGATCGCGCCTTTCACCGCCGCACAACTGGCTTGGTCACTAATAATGGTCTGAGCACTCCGAGCCACTGCGTTCATTTTGTAGATGTCGCCCAGTTGGGCTGTCATCACCAGTAAATCTTCGCCCCGCAAACTGTGAATAATTACTTCTGCGACTCCCAGCGTGCCTGAACTCAAGCTGACAATGCCAAGGCAAGTCCCCTTGGGTAACTTCTTAATCAGCTTGATTTCTTCATCAAAGTCATAAATATCCACCGGAATGACGCGTACCGATTTGGGTGCGGCGATTTCCTCTGCCTGTGCAATAAAGTAACGACTGGTCACGACCGTTCCGGATCGCGTCTGGTCGAGAATCTGTTCTAATTCTTCCAGGGGCACCAGTTGGACAGGGATATTGAGAGCATGCTTCAGTTCCCGCATCAGCACTTCACCATTCCCTAAATCATTTTTAGGAACTGTGACCAATACCTGCGCACTGCATCGCAACCGCCAATCGATTTCTGCCAGGAATAATTCTCGCGCCTGCCCTAAAGAGCACCCCCGCCGCAGCAGTTCATCCAGGCTACTTTGCACCAATTTGTAAGCTTCCGGGTTTTGCTCCAGCACAGGTGCTCTAGCTTTGGCATTCCCTTCCTGACTTTGATCTCGGACGTAAATACCCGATCCTGCCTGTGCGTCTACCACCCCCGCTTCTTCCAGTTGGCGATAGACTTTGCTGACGGTATTCCGATGTAAACCCGTCTGCATGGCGAGTTGGCGAGTACTGGGAAGCCGGTGTCCAGGGGGAAATTGCCGGGAAGCGATCGCAAACAGAATCTGGTTATACAGTTGTGTTGAGGCAGGAATGTCGCTATCTGGCTGAATCGTGAATTGAACCATCACCCAATCTCCGGCTACCCGAAAGCACGAACAGAATATTCATTCTTCTGCCCGTATCATCTGCATTATGCGCGGTCAATCAGGCAATCAGCACAGTTTTCGTAAGGTTACTTTACAATTTGGCGATCGCTGCGCGGGGTAGCGCAGTGACACCCCCATCCTGATTCTGGATCAGCCTTAGATGCTAGCGGCTTCTTGCTGGCGGTAGAGGCAGTAGTAGCGGCCTTTGATGTCCATCAGTTCGGCGTGGGTGCCCTGTTCGACGATGACACCCTGATCCATCATCAGGATAATGTCGGCGTTGCGAATGGTGCTGAGGCGGT
>JAIXVO010000795.1 GCA_027482985.1 Cyanobacteriota bacterium | reverse complement strand
TATGGCCCCAATTCGGAGTTTATCCGCACGTTCACGCCGCTGTTCCAAAAATATGGCGTGCAACTCTATATCAATGGGCACGAACACCACTACGAACGCACGCGCCCGATCGCGGGGACCACTTATTTGATCACGGGGCATGGCGGTGCCAGTCTGCGCTCAGTCGGACAACATGACTGGACGGCCTATGCGGTTTCTCGGTATGGCTTCTCGGCGGTGGAGGTTTATCGCGATCGCATTGAGATTAAAGGTATCGGCACCGATCAGCAAGTGTTCGATCGTGGCGTGATTACCATCACCTGATCAGACTTGATAGCACGGGATTGTCATACTGGCTCAGAATTGGGGCATTCTGGGTAAAACCTGCACAAATCAGACGGAATTGATGGAGATTTGGACCAATCCGCTGCCGGAGTCCAGATGGCGCTGCCAAAACCAGTCTGAAAGGAAGCAGATTGATTCAATCCTTCGTTATTTAAGGACTGTGCAACATGATGCAAACGGTTTCTAAACTGGCAACGATCGCGGGTGGTACCGGACTGGCGATCGCAGTTCATCTCGTGTCCGCCGGAGCAGCCTTCGCAGCGGATATGTATGGGGCGATCGCGACCAACGATACCACGGGTGCCTGGGGCTATGCCTACAACTATCCCACTCGCGCCCAAGCCGAAGCCGCCGCCTTACAGGAGTGTGGCGAACAAGGATGTGCGGTGGATGTGTGGTTTGCCAATGCCTGTGGCGCAGTGGCCAAAGACGGCAAGACCGTGGGCTGGGGGTGGTCTGAGAGCCGCGCTGAAGCCGAAGCCAAAGCCCTTTCCGCCTGTGGCAGTGGAGCTTGCAAAATCGAAGTGTGGGCCTGCACCGATCGCTAACCGGGAGTAACCCTTTTTGTAGAGTGGACAGCCCTCACCTAACAAAAAGTTACAATCCGTCCCCGACTCCAGTAAAATAGAGCTTTGGCGAGTCAGTTGAAGCTCTTACCAGCCGCCAAAACTGGCGCTGGCTGGAGACTCTAACGGCGATGCCGGAGGCAAACTACTGGAGTTGGTTGGTCAAAACACCATGCTGAAATCACTTGTGAGCGGGTTTGTTGGGGTTCTAGTGGCGATCGCGCCCAGTGTCGTGGCGGCACCATCCCTCTCGGCACCTGTCTTAGCTCAAGCTTTTTCACCCAACCGAGCCAGCAATACGGTCAGTCCGCTGGAACTGCAACAGTTTATTCAGGCGGTGAAACAGCTCCAGAAAGTGCAGATGGAAACGCAAGAAAAACTTGTGGATGCCCTTAAATCTGAGCGCTTGTCGCCGGAACGTTTTCAAGAAATCGGGCGCTACCGCAACAATCCTGACTCGCCCTTGTCTGGTCCAATCTCCCCGGCGGAACAAGAACGCTTTGATAAGGCGATCACGAAAATTCAAAAGATTCAGGCAGAAGCCACCCCCAAGCAGAATCGAGCTATCACCTTGCAAGGGTTGACGGTGGAGCGGTTCAACCAGATTGGAGCCGCGATCGATGCCAGCCCCACCTTGCAACAACAAATCCGAAATCGCTAGTGGAGTAAGGTAGAGGGCAGAGGGCAAAACCTCAACTGTTAAGCCCTTTGAGGTTGCCACAAGGGTGAGGTTGTGCCCACCCTACTGCAAGAGTGGACTACGGCATGAATTTGTCTATCGTGGGCGGGTCATCTTGCCCGCCGAGGTCACCCTAGACCACGGCATTTTCCTGAAGGATCAACGTTTTGCTGCTGGCATCCAGCGTCGCGATCGCGCCAATCGGTAACACGGCATTGTCTCGCACATGCCCAAACATCAGGTTATAAAGGACAGGTTTGCCGAGGGCGGCAAAGCGATCGCGCAACACATTTTCCAGGCTGATGGTTTGAAAAAAGGACGATTTATAGTCACTGGGAATGCAATCGACGAAGCGCCCCAGGGCAATCCCCGCCGCTTGTTGCAGCTTGCCTGCTAGCCACAGTTGGGTCAGCATGCGATCGATCCGGTAGGGTTCTTCGCCGATGTCTTCCAGAAACAAAATTTTGCCGCGGGTATCGGGTTCGTAGGGCGTGCCGATGAGGTTGGTGACGAGGGTGAGATTGCCGCCGATCAGGGCACCCGTCGCCCGTCCGGGGGCGATCGTAATCAGACGGTTATTACGTTCAATAGTGCCTGCTCCCGGTTTGGGTGGATCGGCAATTTGCCCAATCCGCTCCGTAGACATGATCGCCCGCCGGAAATGGGACATGGCATACTCGCCGACACCCGTTAAGCCAGACGATCCGTGAAAGGTAATCAGTCCCGTTTTTTGATAAATCCCAATCAGCAGTGCCGTGATGTCGCTATGCCCGACGATGACTTTGGGCGATCGCTGAATTTGGGCATAATCCAAAAATGGCAAAATCCGACTACAGCCATACCCACCGGAAAAAGTCACAAGGCCACGAATCTCCGGACGGCGAAACATCTCATTCACATCTGCCGCTCGTTGGGCATCGCTGCCCGCCAGATAGCCATTTTGAGCATTGATATTGGTGCTCAAGACGACTTTGAAGCCGTACTGCTCCATCGTTTCCTTCGCAATCTGCACTTCTTCCGGTTCATACACATTGCTGGCCGGGGCGATCATCCCCACCGTATCACCTGGACGCAGCACGGGCGGCTTTAGCGTCCGAGGAGTTTGGGCGGCGGCGAGACTTTGACCGCTGAGGGCGATCGGGACGGCAGCCGCCACACTCCCCTGCAAAAAGCGGCGACGGGAACGCGCATGACCCAGAGGAGAGAAATTGGGAAACCACATGACACAATTGGCTGAAATCGGTGTGTTCCATCATAAAAGGAGGGCAGCGTGGCATTCCCACCCTCCTCGCAGAATTTAATCAACTGTTGCAAGTCGTTGCAGTAAGCGGGTGGCCGTGGCTGCATCCAATTGTGACCAGTGACGATTGAGGGCACTCAAGATCGCCAACAAAGAAGCGGTGACAATGTTGGTGTGAATCCCGACCCCATATCCGGCAGTAGGCATCCAATCGGCGGCAATTTCCAGACAGGCGACGGCTTGCGCAGTGCTGCCCTGGCTCAGCGATCGCTCCTCATAGTGGTGAATCCGCAAGTCCCAATTCAAGGCATTGATGAAGGCATCAATCGGGCCATTGCCGTGTCCAGTCAAAGTGATAAGTTGGTCGGACAATTGCAACTGGACGGCGATCGCCTGGGTCTCTGGTAACTCCGAACTGTGATGCGACACGTACTTCAAGGGCGTTGCTGGCTGTAAATAAGCTTGGGTAAATAACTGCCACAACTCAGTCGCAGTCATTTCCGCCCCCGTCGCATCCATCACTTCCTGAACAATTTGACTGAACTCAATCTGTAAGCGACGTGGCAACACCAGCCCACACTCCTGCTCCAGCAAGAAAGCAATGCCCCCTTTGCCCGACTGACTATTCACCCGCACGACGGAAGCATAGGATCGTCCCACATCCAACGGATCTAACGGCAAGTAGGGAACTTCCCACAACGCATCCGGAGCTTGAGCGGCGAAGCCTTTCTTGATCGCATCCTGGTGAGAGCCGGAAAACGCGGTGAAGACGAGATCGCCGACATAGGGATGACGCGGGTGAATCGGCAACTGGGTGCAATCTTCCACCGTTCTGGCAATGTCGTTGATCTGGGCAAAATCCAGTCCCGGATGAATGCCCTGCGTATATAAATTGAGTGCCAGCGTGACTAAATCTACGTTGCCCGTCCGTTCCCCGTTGCCAAACAAACAGCCTTCCACGCGATCGGCTCCTGCCAGTTGCGCCAATTCCGCCGCCGCAATCCCACACCCGCGATCGTTATGCGGATGCACACTCAAAATCAAGCGATCGCGCTGGGCCAAATGGCGGTGCATCCATTCCACCTGATCAGCATAGACATTGGGGGTCGAGACTTCCACTGTCGCGGGCAAATTGATGATTGCAGGCGCGGCTTGAGTGGGTTGCCACACAGCCAACACCGCATTACAAATGTCTTTGGCAAAGTCTAATTCGGTGGCAGTAAAGGTTTCGGGTGAGTATTGAAAGCGCCACTGCGTTTCCGGTTGCTCGTCTGCCAGAGTTTGCATTAAGGTAGCCGCCTGCACAGCGAGATCAATAGTGCCCAGGCGATCGCGACCAAACACCACCCGTCGAAACACGGGCGACGTAGCATTGTAGACATGCACGATCGCCTGCCTCACGCCCCGCAACGACTCAAACGTGCGCCGAATTAAATCTGCCCGTGCCTGAGTTAAGACTTGGATCGTCACATCCGCCGGAATCAAATCCTGCTCAATCAACTGGCGCACAAAGTCAAATTCAGTTTGCGAAGCCGCTGGAAATGCCACTTCAATTTCTTTAAACCCAATCTGCACCAGCATTTGAAACATGCGGAGCTTCTGGGCCATCCGCATCGGTTCAATCAGCGCTTGATTGCCATCGCGTAAATCGGTACTGAGCCAGAGGGGGGGTTGGGTGAGGGTACGATTGACCCAGGTGCGATCGGGTAAATCTACCGGGGCCACAGGACGATATTTGGTCGCTGGAAATTTCAACATGATCGACAGTTCCTTTGAGTTCGATGAATGTGGGCAGGGACGGCAGCGCAGTTTGCAGATGCGGGATTGCCAGGGTGCCATCCGCACCAAGCCTGACAATCCCCCCACAGTCGCAGTCCAGACCCAGGCAGAAGTTGTAGGTGCATGAGAAGTTCCTCGAATTGGAATAAGTGGAATGCCCAGTCAGAACTGGATCAGTTTGATAGTTGTCCAGGGGTTGCCCTAATTGCCTGACAGCACTGCTGAAAGGCCGATGCTGTCAGCGGTTGGATAAGCGATCGGCGACCTCAACACAACTTGATTGGTGTTGGGTTTCACGGTGTTCAACCCAACCTACGGTAGAGCGATGTTAGGTCATTGGGGGTTCTGACGGCATTGCGCGATCGCCCCCATCAGGCAGTAGATCCGCAAACATCAGTGTTTGACAAAACGCAATCATTAGGATGATATTGACAGCTTGCGTCAACCTGCCATCCTTCCAAAACCCAATAAAAGTGAATAAAAAATTATTTGCGCCCCAGGCGCAGCAGCAGTTCTAGCCGCAAGTTAGTCACAAATTGAAGTGAAAGCTGTTGACTCACAATGTCTCACAGAATGACTAGGTTTTATCTTAGCGATACCCAGGATAACCGTCAACCAAGTCAGTTTTACCGATCCAGTCAGTTGGACATTGATAACACAGGCAATTGAGACTATTTTTAGAAACCGAAAGTCTCTGGCAGGGCAGGTTTAGGCACAGCATCATTGATTTTTACCTAAGACTGTGGCGAAACCTGCGCCTACCGTTCCCGTCCCTTCCTCTCCCTTCCTCTCATGCCGCTTCCTCTCCTCCTGACTCCTGACTCCTGACTCCTACCTTCTCCCCCTTTCCTTTCTCCAGATAGAGAGAACAATCAGACTCTTAGGGGATAGCTTGGTATACTCAAGTTTGTATTCTATTAAGAATTCAACGGAATTGATAAGATCAAAGGAGTTGTGCTCATGTATCCCCTATTCAATTTATTAATGGAAGTTCCAGCCAAACAAGGGGGGCAATTCCCTGTCTGGTTTACTGCGGTCTATGTTGCCGGATTTGTGGCCGCTGTGACGATCGGCTCGATCGCCTGGTATAACTCGAAGCGTCCGGTGGGTTGGGAAGATGCTTCGCGCCCGGATATCGTGCCCGAAGTGCCAGAATCCGAAAATCCTGGGGTTTAAAGTCCAGCGAGCGATCGCCCAACGTTACCATCAGGTGCGGGGAGGGGTAAGTTGTTCTCCTGCACCTGATTTGGTTTATTCCAATTTGGCGATCCAACTTTGATACAGTTCACGGATAGCTTTCATGACAGCATTGCTGGCAGGTTCGCCACTGTCGTTCGTGGGATCGAGCATTTGTACTTCGGTCAACAGTTTGGCTTCTTCCGTCGCCACAGTGCCATCGCTGTAAATTAAGCCACTAATGGCTTCGAGTAATTGCTGACAGGCTTCGGCGGACGGGCGATCGCCCAAATATTGTTTGACCCACTCGTAGCATTCCGCTGGCGGCACTGGACGAAACTCATACAAATACGGTTGGACATCGGGTTCATCGGCAACCCCCTTCTCTTTCGCAACGCGATGGAGATATTCCCGCTCTTCCGGTTGAATTTTGCCATCAATCCAGGCGGTTCCAATCAAAATCTTGACCAATGTTTTGGTTTCTGTACTGGCTGTGGTCATCGTGTCACCCTCTGCATTTCAACACGTGGTTACCGTTAACAGTAAGTCAGACTCTTCCTAAACGAGAAAAAACGACATAAGTTTTAGGGATTGGGGCGCTCCAACTCCAAATTTGGCGCTGCTGAATTCGGGAATGAAGCCATCCGACCCACCCTCACCCTAGCCCTCTCCCAGAAGGAGAGGGGACAAGATCTCTTGCTCCCTTCTCCCTGGGGAGAAGGGTTAGGGATGAGGGCAATTCATACCGCTATTCAGCAACGCCCAAAATTTGGGCAGAAACCGTGGATGGCTCGATGGCTAAGGCTTCTGCAAGCGCGCCATGAAAAAGCCATCCATGTGATGTTGATGCGGCACGACTTTGCACCAGCCGGAAGTAGTCACAAAAGAGGCGGCAGGTGAATCGGGCTCCGGGGGCAACAGTTGCCAGTCGGGATGGGTTTGCAGAAAGCGATCGATTTGTTGTTCGTTTTCGGCTGGGTGCAGCGTGCAGGTGGCATACACTAAAATGCCCTGCGGTTTGACCCAGGTGGCAACGGCTTCCAGCAATTCTGTTTGCAATTGAGCTAACTGCGCCACACTGTCAGGTGTTTGTCGCCAGCGAGCATCGGCATGGCGATGTAAAGTGCCTAAACCGGAACAGGGCGCATCCAGCAAGACACGATCGCCCTGCTCGTGAAATTGGGTCAGGGTGCGACTATCTCCCGTGACCGTGCGAATTGACTGGAGCTGCAAGCGATCGCGATTTTGTGCCACCTTCTGCAACCGGGAAGCCGTTTTATCGCAAGCCCACACCACGCCTTGATCCGCCATCAACTCGGCTAAATGCGTCGTTTTACCACCCGGTGCAGCACAGGCATCAATCACCGTTTCACCCGGTTGCGGATCGACACAATAACTCACCAGTTGCGCACTGCCATCCTGCACCACCCACCAGCCCTCCTGAAACCCAGGCAGAGCTTGAATGTTGCCAGGTGATGTCAGTAACCGTAAGGCTTGGGGGAGGGCGGGCAGGCGTTGTGTGGTTACGCCCGCCGCATGAAAGGCTATTTCGACTTGCTCCAGGGTGGTGCGTAAGGGATTCACCCGAATATCGATCGTGGGAGGCTGGTTCATCCAGTGACAAAGCTGTGCGGTTTCCACCTCGCCCAATTGATCCAGCCAGTTCGCGACAATCCAATCGGGATAACTATGGAGTAGGCCTAACCGGGGCTGCAGCTCCGGTGGCAAAATCAGTGGCGAAATTGGCTCTAATTCTGCTGCTACATCGGTTGGCATGGATGCTGACGTGAGTCGCACATATTGCCGGAGCATCCCATTCACGACTCCCGCCAAATTGGTAAAGCCATTTTGTTTCGCGAGTTCGACCGTAGTATTGACGGCGGCTGAAACTGGAATCTGGCTCAGATACCGGAGTTGATACAAACCCAGGTGCAGAATTAATCGCAAATCGGGTGGTTGCTGATGACTCTTTTTCTTGCCGAGCTGATCAATCAGCCCATCCAAGGTGCGTTGCCGGCGAATGCTGCCATAGACCAACTCAGTCAACAGGCGTTTGTCCAGGGCGGATACAGCCTGCTGCCGGATGACTTGATCCAAAGCAACATCTGCAAATGCGCCATGCTGAACAGCACGCAGTGTCTGCAAGGCTAATTGACGGGGAGAGAGTGACACCAGAAATAACGTGAAAGCGAATCGCAGCTTTCTCAGGATAGCAAGCTTCGCGGCTTTGTTCTTAGTCCCATCCATGCTTGAGCTGCAAAAGGGGGGAGCGGGCGATCGCTGTGAGACAATCAAACAAGCACAGAGCCTAATTCAGCCTAAATGAAAGTTTCCTCAGAAATTAAATTGCACTAATTCGGATGACGATCGCTGAACTGAGGTCGAAGGGAACCACGCCTCAAGCACTGATCTGAACGCTGCCACCCAAACTGCGATCGGTTTATCGCTGAGTGGCTTACCTGATTCAGTCAAACATTTGTCAGAGTAAGTCCCCAAGCAGCACCAGAGAGTCAGCCTGGGGATAACCTGAAACTTGAATCGCCTTAAGTACAATTGTACTTAAAAGCTGAGATTTAAGTCAGTCTTAATCAGGTTCAAACCAGGCTTTTATTCAGTCAGCGGCTTGCTTCAATGAGTCTCCAAGATTTGATTTTGTATCTTTGGTGTCAATGCGTTAGAAAGTTGTATCCAAGTCAAGAATTTAAGCATAAAATTATTGACATACAATTCACTACTAAGGTGACTAAAAAAATGGCGGCAGTAACGACCAAGCGTTCCAAAGCTTCAGCAGTCAAACAAGCATCAATCAAAGATACGAATGCCTTCTTGGAATCCTTGCCCGAAAAACCCAAGGAAGACTTGTCCTTGAGGGAAGCAGTTGAACTGATGCGGGACTCGGTTCGAGGTGCTCTGGCGAAAGGTTATACTTATCAGGAATTAGCGGCGATGCTCACTGATCAGGGAATTCGCATTAGTGCGTTCACCCTGAAAAATTACGTACCTTCAGGTCGTCGTCGGAGTTTAAAGGAACAACCTGCGGCGAAACCTGTGCAACGACGCACCCGCAAGACCGCAGCGGCGGAAGTTGCCCCTAGCAAAGACGTGGTCGCGACCAATGGCGCGGCGGCGAAGGTTGTGGAAGACACACCGAAGCCCCCGAAAGCCCCACGTGGACGCGCCAAATCAACGACTGCTGCCAAAGCTCAAAGCACCAGTGAAGCCACGATTAAGGAACCCGTAGCGAAGCGTCGTCGCGCGACTACTGCCACCGCGAAACCAGCGACCACTCGAGGTCGGAGAAAGGCAAATTAGGGTTGAGGTCGATGTGATTGAGTTGCGTTTTAGGGGTGTGTGTCGCCGCATTAAAAAGGATGCGATCGCGGTTCTAACCCCTCACGCACCCCACTCATTGCTCAATTGACTACATGGCTAGCCTTATAACGTCCCAAAGCCCTTTTTCTTTTTCTCTTTTTTCTTCTTCTTCGGGGTGCCGCCTGGTTGTCCCCGCCAGCCCGGTTGCCCACCGCCATAGGGATTTCCCATCGGATTCATGCCGCCTCCCATGCCTGCCATCCCCGGCATTCCTGGCATCCCCGGAAATTGCCCCTGGCCCATCATCTGCATCATGCTGCGCATTTTTTGGAACTTGCTGATCAGATCGCTGACATCGGCCTCACTAAAGCCTGCCCCTTTTGCAATGCGCCGCCGCCGACTGGGAGAACTGGATAGTAAATCAGGATTTTTGCGTTCTTCGACCGTCATGGAATTGATCATGGACTCAGCCTTTTTCAATTCCGACTCGCCCTTTTCCAACTGATCGCTACTGATTTTATTCATCCCTGGGATCATCTTCATGATGCCCCCCAGCGATCCCATCGTTTTGAGCAAGCGCGTTTGTTTCAGAAAATCGGTAAAGTCAAACTGAGCCGTGAGAATTTTCTCCTGCATCTTCTCTGCTTCCAGCAGATCGACTTCTTCGCGGGCTTTTTCCACCAGCGTTAATACGTCGCCCATGCCCAGAATGCGGGAAGCCATGCGATCGGGGTAAAAGGGTTGCAGCGCTTCGACTTTTTCGCCCGTCCCAATAAACTTAATCGGTTGGCCAGAAATTTGCCGCACCGACAGCGCTGCCCCCCCGCGCGTATCGCCATCCATCTTGGTGAGAATGGCTCCCGTAATCCCAATTTGCTCGTGGAAGGTGCGTGTCAGGTTGGCGGCTTCTTGCCCCGTCATGGCATCCACCACCAGCAAGACTTCATGGGGCTGCACGACATCCTTAATTTGCGCCAGTTCCGCCATCATGTCCTGGTCAATTTGCAACCGCCCCGCCGTGTCAATGATGACGGTGTTGATCCCCTCAGCTTTCGCCTGGGCTACCCCTTGGCGCGCAATTTCCACCGGATTCGCATCTTTCCCCAACTCAAACACGGGGACATTAATTTGCTTACCCAGCGTCATCAACTGATCGATCGCCGCTGGTCGATACACATCCGTCGCCACCAACATCGTGCTGCGATTTTCTTTGCGCAAGTGCAACGCGAGCTTGGCGGTCGCCGTCGTTTTCCCGGTACCCTGTAACCCAGCCATCAAAACAATCGTGGGCGCAGTTTCTACTTCCGCCAGGGGAGCATTCGTATCTCCCATGATTTGCACCAGTTCGTTGTAGACAATCTCGATGAATTGCTGGTCTGGGCGTACCCCTTTAATCACTTCTGCGCCCTGGGCCTTCGTTTCCACGCCAGCCACAAAGTCTTTCACCACTTGCAGATTGACATCGGCTTCCAATAAGGCTCGCCGCACTTCTCGCACTGCTTCTTTAACATTGGTCTCGGAGATTTTGTCCTGACCTCGTAGGGTTTTCCAGGCTGACTCTAAACGGTCAGAAAGGGCTTCAAACATAGTGAACTCAGTAGGATGTTGGGGAAATGGGGTGAGCCTGTCGGGATGAGATCCAACAGACTGTAACTTACAAGTCTACAATCACTTCACTCTCACAGTAACGTGTCCCTCTGCTCAACCGCCGAAATTTACCCCCAGATGGAGCCGGGAACGGCATTGAAGGGCGATCGCGGCAAATTGGGTCAGGGCAAATGGTGATTTGTCCTCCGTAAATTTGACCTGTGACATTTGCCATTGGGATGGAGATGACATCCGTCACGATTACGCCCTGCTGTGAGTAATTTCCTCTGATTTTGTCCGAAGCTGATGAACATAAGCGTGATTTCACCCATGACTTGACGTTAATTTCAGTCGTTTTACGAGGAACAATAAGTCATGGGTGTCACTCTACTGCCTCATCAGTTTCCCGATCGCCAACCCTCTACCGCCTCGTCGTCATTCATGGATCTTCCTACCGTCACCCCGCCTGCCCCACCCACGTCACTGGATTGGTTAGCAACGTTGCATCACACCAGTCAACTCCTGATTGCGGTGATCAACCCCCTGAATTTGACCCTGCATTATGCCAACTATACTGGGTGCCGCTTGTTAGGGTTGCCCCCGCAGCCTGATCCCGCTGCGCCCATGACAGTGCAACCACTGCGCGACATCCTGCAACAGCGATTGACCCCAGGTGATTATGCCGAAGTGTTGAAACTCTATCGCCGCCATCTGCTGCACTACGTTTTGCGATCGCTCTACCAGGTGGATTTGAGTTATTGCCGCTGGCTGGAAACACCCGCCATGGTGTCGTTACCCAGTCCTGATCAGGCCGAACCCCGCTACATCGAATTTTGGCTGCGGTCTGAACACCTGCAAATCACTCGCCTGGAAGACACTCCGGACGAATTTGCAGACCTGCATTTGACAACGCTTTCGCCGATGGAGTGGGAACAAACCCTCACCGATCCCCAGCAATTGCAGGAGATCGAAGATCGCTTTTGTCTGGCTCATTATCAAATCACTGGACAAGTGCTGCTGGAAGGGTTAGATGTGACGGTGCGAGAAACGATTCACCGAATTACCCAACTTTTGATTGATCGCGATTCCATCTTGCGTCCCCAAAAGTTTCGGCAGGTCAGCCAACAGTTGCGATCGCTATTTCGGACGGGTAACACGATTGTCCTAACGCTGGAACAGGAGCAGATTCGCGTATTTATGGGCAGTGGGCAACAGGATCTTAATGCCACCACCTATCCGTTAGAGCTGCTGCAAGATTCCCACGTAATGCAGGCGTTACAGGCGAATCAGGTGCAGGTGATTCAGGACTTGAGCCGCGATAGTCGGACTGAACTGGGTCAACAACTGGCGCAACAAGGCGTGCGATCGCTCTTACTCCTCCCCCTCGTGACGCAACTGCCTGGTTTATCCCACCCCACCGGGACGGCATCTGGCCGACGACCGCAAATGATCGGGTTAGTCGGATTACTCAGCGATCGCCCCAATCACTTCGATGGGCTGGATTGTTGTCATGCGCAACAACTGATTCCCGCCTTTACCCGAGCCCTCACCTCAGCCCAACGCCAACTCACCCACCAGCGCTTTATCAACAACATTCATCCCGCTGTGGAGTGGCGCTTTTTGCAAGAGGCCGAACGCCGTAGTTTGGGCTTTCCCGCCGCGCCCATTGTGTTTAATCAGGTGTACCCGCTCTACGGCATTTCCGATATTCGGGGTTCCTCGGAAGCCCGTAATCAGGCGATTCAAGCGGACTTGTTAGCCCAATTTCAACTCGCAGTGGGAGTTGTGCAAGCCGTCTGTGAGGCGCAGGAGAGTGCTTTAACTCACCAATTGCACCTGGATTTGCTGGAACGGATGGCAAATTTGCGGGAAAAAATCACCGTTGATGCCGAAGTCACAGAGTTGCGGTATCTCCGGAATCATGTCGAAGCTTATTTTGACTACTTTGGCCAATGCGGTGCCGGGGCGATCGCCGAGATCGCCGCCTATCGTGCCGCCTGTCAACAGCCCCAGAATTGTGTTTACAAGGCCAGAGCCGCTTATGACCAGGCGATCGGGCAAATTAACACGCTCCTACGAGAAACCTGGGAAGCCTGGCAACAACGGATGCAGCAGATCACGCCCCACTACTGCGACATCGAAACCACCGACGGCATTGATCACATGATCTATGCGGGACAATCCATTGATCCCAAGTTCAGCAAATTTCAACTGCGGAGTTTGCGTTATGAACAACTGCGGGCTGTGTGTGATTGCGCGCGGGTAGCGTTAAAGTTTCAAGCTGAAACGCTCAGTCCGATGCAGGTGACGCACTTAGTTTTAGTCCAGGATGCAACCATCGATATTTTTCACGACGAAACCACCGAAAAATTATTTGATGTGCGCGGCAGCCGCGATACCCGCTACGAAATTGTGAAAAAGCGAATTGATAAGGCGATCGATGAACAAACCCAAACTCGCATTACGCAACCGGGCATGGTGACGCTAGTTTATTCCACCGGTGAAGAGTTAGAGGAATATCAGCAATATTTGCACTACTTAATGCGGGAAGGGTTGATTGAGACTGACTGCGATCGCGGTACCGTCGAACCCCTTCAAGGTGTGACCGGGCTCAAATTTATCCGTGTCCGGGTGCGGGCGCAAGCAGCAGAATAGCTAGGAGCCGATCCTGCTGCTGATTTACCTTAATTCAGTCCCAACCAAGCCAACAGACCTTGACCTGAAACATATTCGATCGCCAGTGCCAGTGCAAAGCCAATCATGGCCGCCCGCCCATTTAACCGCTCGGCATACTCGTTGAAGCCAAACTTAGGGTCAGACACTTTGGGGGAAACAGTGGGTTGCTGTTGAGTCATTTCTTTCACCTGCTGGATGCGAAGGATGAGTGGGTGCAAACAATTCAAGATTAAGTTGAAACCTGGGGCGATCGCCGTGAGCGCAGCGATCGCGCCCTGTTACATTTCTTTATCTTGCTCTTATTGTAGGCAGAATTGGGGTTCCGTCAATGCTGATCAGCGGTGGAGTGCCGCCCGTTGGAGTACGGACATCCTGACCAAAATTCAGTCTCTTGGCAGCGCTCAAGCCTTACCAGAGGCGATAGATTAATAGAGAAGTCAAGATTTATAACTCTTAATAAAGGGTTAATGACTTCGGAACACTCGACTCCAACCTGTAGAGTAGAAAGCTACAGAGGAAGTTGAACCGTCTGGGTAGGCACTGTCTTATGCATAAAAAGCTGATTTCGTATATCAAACCGCTACTGATGCCGTTGATTGCAGTAGCACTGATTTTCTCATTAACGCTGGGTCATGCCCCGGATGCCCTCGCTGCCCGGGCTGGTGGGGGGCGGATTGGTGGTGGCTCCTTCCGAGCACCCATGCCCAGCCGGACTTACTCCGCGCCGCGCACCTATGCGCCTGGTGGTGGTTACTATCCAGGCGGCGGTGGCATTGGGTTGCCGTTTGTCTTTCCGCCTTTCTTTCTCTGGGGCGGCGGTGGCAGCTTATTCACCGTGTTGATCTTCTTTGCCGTGGCGAGCTTCCTGGTGCAAGCCTTCCGGCGGACGCGGGAGTCGGGCGAACTGGGTGGCTACGATGCCGTCAGTAATCCCACCTTGAGTGTGGCGAAGGTGCAAGTGGGCTTGCTAGCCGATGCGCGTGAATTACAGGCTGACTTGAACAAGTTGGCGTTGAGTGCAGACACCAGTACGCCTGCGGGCTTGTCTCAGGTGTTGCAAGAAACGACATTGGCCTTGTTGCGCCATCCTGAATACTGGACCCAAGCCAGTGTGGGCGTGGAGCAGGCGCGGTTAGCCAGTGCGGAAGCTGAGTTCAATCGTTTGGTGTTGGCCGAACGCAGTAAGTTTAGCCGCGAAACCTTGTCGAATGTGAATAGCCAACTCCGCCAAGCGCCGATCGATGCCGTGCTTGTGGGTTCGGATGGCGAAAGTGCATTGACGAATTCACCGATCGCTGATCCCGGTGAATACATTGTAGTCACCTTACTGGCGGCAACTCAGGGTCAATTGCCCTTGCCCAAAGTTAACTCTACAGAGGATTTGCGGCAGGCATTAGGAATTTTGGGCGGGGTTTCGGGCGATCGCCTGCTAGCTCTGGAAATTCTCTGGACGCCTCAAGCCGATGGCGATGTTCTGACTCGCGATGACTTGATCGCTGAATATCCCAACCTGAAGCTGATCTAAATCAGCACAGCAAATACTTTGAGACTGGAGGGCGCGATCGTGCCCTCCTTTTTAATGGGCTTTCTTGGTCTAAACTTTATCCGTCTACATGCTGGCAAAACCAGATTTAGGGGACGCTTGTGTTGTACTTAAAAGCAGGGGAACACTAATGCCAAAGGGTTTAACCTGATTGTTGTCCATTTGCTGTCCCAGCGAGGAGGTGTGCTTGAGTCGTATTGGTTTAGTTGCCATTGGGCGGAATGAAGGCGATCGCTTGCGTCGCTGCCTGGAATCGGTCGTCCAGCGGGTAGCCCAAGTCGTGTATGTGGATTCTGGTTCCACGGATCAAAGTGTGGCGATGGCGCGATCGCTGGGCGTAGAAGTGGTCGAACTGGATTTGACCTTCCCCTTTACGGCTGCCCGCGCCCGGAATGCCGGGTTTGCCAGACTGCTGGAACTGCATCCTGATTTGGATTATGTGCAATTTGTGGATGGCGATTGTGAAGTCGTGGCGGGCTGGCTGGAACAAGCCCAGCAAATCCTGGAGACGCACCCGGAGGTGGTGGTCGTCTGTGGTAGACGGCGTGAACGGTTTCCGAATGCCACTGTTTACAACCGCCTCTGTGATCTGGAATGGGATACGCCAGTAGGGGAAGCCAAAGCCTGTGGGGGCGATGCCATGATGCGCCTGACGGCCCTGCAAGCCGTCAACGGTTACAATCCGACGTTGATTGCGGGAGAAGAACCGGAACTCTGTGTCCGCTTACGCCAAAATGGGGGCAAGATTCTGCGGATCGATGCCGAAATGACACTGCATGATGCGCAAATGACGCGGTTTCAGCAATGGTGGCAGCGATCGCTGCGGGCAGGCTATGCCTATGCCGAAGGAGCCGCTTTACATGGTGCCCCACCAGAGCGGCATTGGGTTAAAGAAACTCGCAGCATTCGCTTATGGGGGTTCATAATCCCGGCGGTGATTATCTTGGGGGCAGTCCCGACATCAGGCTGGAGTTTGGTGCTGCTGGTTGGTTACCCGCTGATGGCTTACCGGATTTATCAATACGCTCGTCGTTCCGGGCGATCGCCTGCTGCTGCCCGCTTATTTGCTGGAGCGTGCATGCTGGCCAAATTCCCACAAGCTCAAGGGCAATTCCGATTTTACTGGGGTCAATGGTTCAAACGCCCCTCGCGCTTAATTGAATACAACACACCTGCACCTGCCAGCCATTAGAACTGCCCTCAGTTAGCTCACAGCTTTATGTGCCAAGAGACTTCAGTGATTTTTTCGTAAAGCTTTAACGAAGAATTTCGAGAATGCTTAGGATATTCTCGGAGTTACTTATCGCCCGATCAACCAGCAGGCGTTCATGCCACCGCTTGGACGGCCTTCCAACTCACTGTTGTAAGTGACGACCTCCGCCTGGGTCAGCGACTTGAACCCTCACGCTGAACGTTTATTCAAATTCTTGGGCATCCTAGGCGAAGGCGAAGGAAACTTCTCAATGCGAAATTGTCACTAATCATCCAGGAGACATGGCTAGGTATTCCTTAGGCTCAATACTTGTACACGAAGGGCTGGTGACTGAAAGCCAGTTAACTGCAGCTTTAGAGCAACAGTCTCAACAGCTGGAAACCAATGGCTGGCAACTGCTAGGAGAACTCTTAATTGAGTCTGGGTTAATTACCTCAGCCGATCTCCAGGGGGCGCTGGAAAGACAAGCAAGACTTTATGATCTGGAGTTTTTTCATGTCTCGCCTCACCCATCGACCCAAAGTTTACTCAAGCGATTTGGGGATATTATGGGTGCGATCGCGGGATTGACCGTCATGGTCATCCTCTTGCCCCTGATTGCGATCGCGATTTTCTTCAATTCCCCTGGCCCGATTCTCGTTGCCCAACCGCGGGTTGGCTTACGCGGACAACACTTCCTCCTCTGGCGCTTTCGGACTACCACCCCCGATGCCGAAAAATTACGCTTACGAGTGGCTAAACAACAAACCAATAAACTCTTCGATCCCACCTTAGAACCTGGTTTGACGGTGGTTGGCAAACTGCTCCGGCGGCTTTACCTAGATGAACTCCCGCAGTTTTTTAATGTCTTGATGGGAGCGATGAGTTTAGTGGGAACCCGCCCCCCCACGCTGGATGAAGTTAACCTTTATTCCCGCAGTGACTGGCAACGATTGGTCGTCAAGCCTGGAATTACTGGACTGTGGCAAATCAATCGGCGCAAGTATCGCATGCATTTCGAAGAAGTTTTGGAACTTGATTTTTCCTAT
>JAIXVO010000812.1 GCA_027482985.1 Cyanobacteriota bacterium | reverse complement strand
GCACCGTCACCTGATGGCTGGTGTTGGCTTCAAAGTTCAGCAAACTGCCATCGGCCACGACCAACTGATTGCCGTTGATCGCAAACCGTCCGCCCGCATTATTGAGCAGGCTGAAGGTGAATTGCTCTCCTGAATTCGGGTCGATCGCGGTGAACGTACCCACCACGACATTGGGGGCACTATTCTCGGCGATCGTGGCGGTGTTCAGGATGAGATCGGTCGGTGGTGCCAGTAACACGGTGTCAGCCCGGAAATTCAGGTTTTGAATCCGCTCATCCAGGGCACGTCCGGTATCAGCGTCATCAAATGGCGTGGTGCGGAAGTTGTCGAACAGAAATTCGGCCAGGGCATCCTGCTCCGTGCCGTTATCTGCAAATCTGGCATCCCCACTCCGCAGGGCATCATTGGGTTCCACCAGCGACACCAGATTGGCGCGGGCAATTACTGCTGGATCGCCCACGGGGCCCAGCGCGGGGTTGGTGTTCAGGTTGGGGAAGGGATAGCCATCGCCACCGCCGATGTAGTTCCCGGCGGTATTAAACCGAGGAGCCGCCAGGAAATCCAGGGTCACGACGCGGAAGAGTTGGTTGGGATCACCCACCACTTGACCGTTGCTCACCAGTTCTGCTGTGAGGTTGCCGTTGTCATCAAAGATGCCTGCACTCAAGATGCGATCGCCCACTGGAAAATCAGGGTCAAAGGAAAACTTCACCCCTGCCAGTTGGGGAAACGCTCCTGCTCCTACGGCACTCACACCATGTTCGAGCAGTGCGACTAACTCGGTTTTCGTCAGCGTTACCAGACTCAACCCGTTATTGAATGCCAAGGCGGTCTGAATATCGTTTTGGCTAATGCCGCCCTCCGGCTTCACGATATTGCCCGCCCCGTCTACGACTGCTTCATTGGGTAGGCGGACCGCAGTGCTACCGCCAGCAGGCACAATCGTCTGCCCAATGGAAGCGCGAATGCCGCCGCCATTTTTGAGCGAAACCACCACTGTCGGGTCAATGGCCTGGGCTTGTTCCAGGTTGGCATCCGCCGTCAGGTTGCCCAGGTTGGTTTCCTGCGTCCGCACCCCATCCAGGTTGGCGGGATCGGCGGTGCCGGCTCGGTTGCCGTTCAGGAACACATTGGAGACTCCGAACACATTCGACTCGGTCGCCAGAATCTGCGTCTGGATGGCATTCACAATCTGCTGCACTTCTGGGTCAACCAGACCCGCCGCGTTCAGGTCAGCCACGCCTTGGGCATCTGTCGCATACGCCCCTGACACATTCGGGTCATAGCTCGCGGGGATGATGTTGCCAGCGGCATCAAACTCCAACACCAACCGCCCGACGTATTTGTAGTTGCCGTCCGTATTCACCACCGCCGTTTGCGTACCGCCCGCATTGGTAATGAATTGGGGATATTGCCCCTGGTTGCTATCGCCGGCCCGGATGCGATCGTTGGCATCAAACAGACGGGTGTTGGAGCCACCCGCCACGATGATGTCTACGTTGCGGAGCCGCTCTGCCAGTGCCAGTTCAATGTCGATCCGCTGCATGTGAGCCAGCAGCACGATCTTGTTCAAGCCGGGGTTGGCAGTCAACAGGGCATTCACTTCGAGCTGAATTTCTGCCGCTAGGGCATCCAGTTGCGCCGGAGTGGGGGTGGCGGCAAACGGTGAGGGCAAGATCCCGACGGTGCCGGAACTGGAGAGGCTCGCCAGGGTGGGTGTGGTGGCACCAATGACCCCGATGTTCTCACCGTTCACAGCGATGACGACCGAGGAGGTTACAGTTCGCGGCTGCGGAGCTCGCCCACCCGCGACTTCCAACGGTGCCAGGTTGACATTGGGCGCGAAATTGAGGTTGGTCGAGAGGTAGGGGAAGTTGGTGCCAGCAAAGTCGGCACCCAGAATATTCCCTGGCGCTGAGCCGCTGATCAGTCCAGCCAGCACTGCTGTGCCAAAGTCAAATTCGTGGTTCCCCAGGGCGATCGCCTGAAAGCCCAACTCATTTTGAATCTGAATATCCCCAATGCCAGCAGAACCAAAGGCAGCAGCGGAAGCATTGAAGAACAGACCCGGAATGTAAGCATCGCCAGAGGAGAGGGTCAGCGTGTTGTCGGGTAAACCATCGTTCCCCAGGTCTTGCCCTCTCAGCGCGTTGAGGACGGCAGAGAGGCGCGGCGCATCCTGAATGGCCGCGACCCCAGCTTCCTGGTCAGCAACGTGGAGCAACTCTAGGGTAAAGGTGGTGGGTACGGGGGGGAGGTTAAACCGAGCCACGACGGGGTCATGGTCGCTGACCTGATCTGCAAACTCAGAATTGATGTGAACCACATCAAACCCATTCAGGCGGGTGGACAGATTGTTGCTCACCAGGACGTGATCCAGCACTTGCGCGTTGCCCTGGAAGTTGTAGGTGTAGCGCTCGTTTGGTGGCAGCGTTTCCACCAGGGTATTGAGTCCGCCATTTTCCAAGATTGTTAATGGTCTGGAGAACTCAAAGTCATTTAAGTCTCCAGCCACAATCACATTGGCGTTGGGATTGACGGCTAGGAGGCTTTGAACGTAATCCCGCACAAGGGTGGCCTGCTGATTCCGTTGATTTTCGCTCGTCAAGGCGGGGGGCTGATTGGGGCCAAACAAGGGTTGATCGCCGCCCTTCGAGTTGAAAT
>JAIXVO010000554.1 GCA_027482985.1 Cyanobacteriota bacterium | reverse complement strand
TTGATATCTTAAATCAGAGTCAGCTTGATCAGGCGATCGCGACGATCAATCCCCATTGGATAATTCATTTGGCTGCTATTCACTTTATTCCCTACTGCAATC
Organism: Cyanobacteriota bacterium; assembly: GCA_027482985.1. GTDB lineage: Bacteria > Cyanobacteriota > Cyanobacteriia > Leptolyngbyales > Leptolyngbyaceae > JSC-12. The sequence continues at coordinate 4,350 of JAIXVO010000554.1, read as the reverse complement.
AAAACCCCTTTGAATCCAGTAATATCAATATCAAGGGAATGATGAATGTCCTTCAAGCAGCTAAGGGCTTACAACAGCTCAGTAAGTTGTTTTTTGCTTCCACCGCTGCGGTCTATCCCGTTTGTGACCATGCTATTGCCGAAACGGAGTCGCCCAAACCGCTGGATCTTTATGGCTTAACCAAGCTAACGGGTGAACATTTAGCCCACCATTTTCATCTAGAGACTTCTGTTCCTACCATTATCTGTCGGTTTTTTAATGCGTTTGGGCCAAATGAAACCAATCCACACTTAATCCCTGAAATTCAACGGCAGGTTAATGCTGGGTTAAGAACAATTCGATTGGGAAACCTGGAGCCAAAACGGGATTTCATTCACACCTCCGATATGGCTCGGGCAACCAGATTCTTATTAGAGAAGTTTAACAGCGGAATTGATACATTTAATTTGGGTAGTGGGCTAGAGTATTCAGTCGTCGATGTCGTAAAAGCATTTGAACGGCAATTGGGAGAACCCATCAAAATCGACGTAGATCAATCTAGAGTCAGAAAAGTCGAACGCATGCATCTGCTGGCAGATATTTCTAAACTCGCATCAGAAATTAATTGGATACCCCAGGTAAGCTTAGATGAAGGCATTAAAACTTTAATTGAACAAAAAATGCTTCAAATTAATTGACTTCATCGCGAGATAGAGATCAGCCATGAATACTCCTGTTGTCTTCATCATTTTTAATCGACCGGATACAGCGGAACGCGTATTCGAAGTGATCCGCCAGGTTCAACCCACAAAACTTTTAGTAGTGGCCGACGGCCCTCGGAGCAATCGTCCAGGAGCAGAGCAAAAGTGTATGGCTACGCGCTCCATAATTCAAAAAGTGGATTGGAACTGTGAAGTTCATACAAATTTTTCAGATGTTAACTTGGGCTGTAGAGATAGAATTTCTAGCGGATTAAATTGGGTGTTTGAAATGGTTGAAGAAGCTATTACTTTGAAAGATGACTGCCTACCCCATATTTCTTTTTTTCGGTTTTGTCAGGCGCTTTTAAATTATTACCGCAACGATACACGAGTAATGCACATTTGCGGTAACTATTTTGGTTCCTCAAATCAGTATCTAGGTGAAAGCTACTTTTTTTCTCTATTCTGTCCGATTTTGGGATGGGTAGCCTGGCGAAGAGCTTGGAAATATTTTGATGTTGCCATTCCTATCTGGTCAGAGTTAAAATTTCTGCTTGATCATCCCCGTTTCTTTCTACGAGACAGTTATGTAGATGATTCCTACTTCAAGTCCCTATATGCGCGTGACTATTACAGCCGAATCAATCGAAAATTACATCGGATTTATAATCGATTATTATGATAGTGCTGCTTGCAAAACTCTATGCAGAGTCGTTAATAGGAACGCTTAGATAGACGCTTTTAGCTAAAAAAGTTTTAATGTATTGGATCGAAGCTGATGAACAAAGACCATTTTCCTATTTATTTTAGATATCGTTCTTTATAGACGGCTTGAGTTTCTAGTAAGGCTTGATCTATGAGCAAGAAACACATTTGCTTGAATACGGTGGGTGGTACGACCTGGATTGGAGGCGCAATTTACACTCAGAACTTGGCGCGTGCGATCGCGAGCCTGCCACCCGCGGAAAGAGACCGGATTCGGCTCAGTGTTCGGGTGCAGAAAGATAACCTGGAGATGGTGGAACCCATTCGCAGTTGTGTCGATCACATCTATGTCACATCGCCCTGGCAAAGAGCGTTGATTAAAGGCTACAAAATTTTGGCTGAACGGGTGCCTGAGATTCCCTTAAGCTGGCTGAACCCTCAGCGTATTGACTTTGTTTATCCCACGATCGCGGGTGCGCGCAGTCCCTACGCCTGGGGTGGTTGGATTCCTGATTTTCAGCATTACCATCTGCCAGAAATGTTTGCGCCCAAAGAGATTGCCGAGCGTAACACGTGGCATCAAAGAGTGGCTGCTAATGCGCCAGTTACAGTCTTGAGCAGTCAGATGGCTAAGCAAGATTTTGATCATCTCTACCCGGAAGCGGCATCGCGCAGTGTGGTCATGCATTTTGCCACTGCCCGCGATCCAGAATGGTTTGATCTTGATCCGCTGTTAGTGCAGAAAAAATATCAGCTACCGGATCGCTTTTTCCTGGTTAGCAACCAATTTTGGAAGCATAAAGACCATCAGGCGATCGTCCAAGCGCTGGGCTTACTGAAACAGCAAGGGATTAAACCGCTAGTTGTTTGCACGGGCAAGACCTCTGATCCACGTCATCCAGAATACTATGATCAATTACTCCAAACCATTGGAGAATTAGGCTTGGGTGAACAAATTCGTATTCTGGGTCTCATTCCCCGCATCGATCAAATTCAACTGATGCGGCGCTGTCTGGCCGTCATCCAACCTTCCCGGTTTGAAGGATGGAGCACTGTCGTCGAGGATGTCCGCATGTTAGGCAAACCAATCTTACTTTCTGATTTTCCAGTCCACTTAGAGCAAAATCCGTCCGACGCTCGCTTTTTTCAACAGAGTAATGGGCAACAACTGGCTGAACTCATTGCTCAAACCTATGCTGAACTTGAACCAGGACCAGATTTTGACAAAGAAGAGTTCGCGAAGCAAGAAAATATCAAACGAGTCCAGGCATTTGGTCGGCGATTTTTAGACATCGTTGATCAAACTTTGTCAATCTGATTGCTGCTACATTTCTCTTGGCGGTTGGGTGAGCGATCGCGGCACTGAACAAAATGACGCTGGGGGTTGGCGACCATGCAACTCAACCGATCACCGACAGCAACAGGATGGCAGTTAATCAGGTGCCTGGACTGCGACGGCAAGACTCGTCCCGATCTGATTGACCGCGGCGACAGCATAGGTCGCATGGGCTGATGCCGCCTCATCTTGAAACTCCAAAACAACTGCTGGTGGGATTGGGGCATCCCCAAAGTTGTGTTCCTGGCCGTTGAAGGTTTTGATTAAGGTGTGATTTCGGTAAATCTGAAATTTGGGTAACCCAGTTTCTCGATCTGGCATAAAGTGCCAGGTGACAACGACTTGTGTGGCTCCAGTTCTGACTGCCTGCACGCGCATCGGGGGAGCGGGCGGACGGGTGGGCGCAACGGTTCCGGTTTGAACATACTCGCGCCATTGGGTCGCAACGGTCGCACTGGGTAACCACACGAATTGCGGCAGATTGCTTTGATGCAGATGCATGGCAGCAATCGCCTGGGTCTTAAGATCACCCAGCCACCCCTGGGTCGGGTCAAGGGGGCGCAGTTGCGTACCCGATCGCGGCAGGCGCAGCACCAGAATTGCATCCAAATAGGGAATTGCCAGGTCGCGCGAGTTGCCGGCTTCATGTTGTGCCGTTGGCTCGATCGCGAGCGTCCAGACGGCATTGGCACTTCGATATTTGGCAAAAACTTGCTGGGGTAGTTCAACGCATTCCTGCGCATAGGGATCTCGTCTGCCGACTAGCCAGAGCACGGGTACTGCCAGCAGCTTGGGGTTGGCTTCTGGGGACAGGTTGAAGAGTTCTGATTGCCCTGCCGTGTTGAGAATACCGCCACACCGCAGATTCACCACCGCGATCACCCGTTCTGGGTAGTGCCGCAGCATTTGCATGCCCCAATCCGCACCCCCAGAATGCCCCCACAACACCCAGGGCACCTTGGCTAACTCAGGATGATGGCTTTCCCTAGCTAAAGCGGGTAATGCTTGCAAAAAGGCACGTTCTGTTTCCCGATCAGCGATCGCCGCATCAGTACAAAGGGGGTATCCAGTCGGTAGTTGCACCCCCATCAGCCCCAGTTGGTGCTGGGCTGCGAGGGCTTGCCACTGGAGATCATGGGCATGGTCTAACCCGGTCGCTGCCGCTGGGTCGCCACAACCATGCTGTTTGACAATCACCCCACGCAGGGTCGGCACGCCATCGGGCAACCAGAGGCGGTAGCGGGCTGGGGCTTGAGCCTTGCCAATCGGCGCGATCGCGGTTTCGTAGTACTGCCCCAAAGTCAGCGGGGTGGTGCCATTCCCGCTCGTCGTTGGCAGGGATTGGGGAGTTGTTGCAACCCACCGTTGCCAACCCAATAGCAGCAGAATCGGAGCGAAAGGAACCAGAAGCAAACTTAATTTAGCACTGAGTCTAATTTTTCTAATCACAGGTCAAGGGGATGTGATTGAACTATGAAAGTTGCTCCCATCCCAGTTGGCTGGGGATGTGAACTTTGGGACTTTCATTGGGGATATAGATATTGTTGGGGCTACCTGCAGCGTGGAAGACTGAATAATTGGGGGGATTAAAGGAAATCTTACTCAACCAAACTTCCATCACAATGATGG
>JAIXVO010000520.1 GCA_027482985.1 Cyanobacteriota bacterium | reverse complement strand
GAAAGTACAGATCAGCATATTCAATATTGCCATAAATGTAGTTCACAGGGTTATTAATTTCGTGTGCCATCCCGGCTACAAACTTACCCATACTGGACATTTTTTCCGCTTGAATCAAGCTATAAGTAGTCGTTGCGGCTTCCGAGAAAGGTTTCACCACAATGAGCTTAAAGTAGGCATGGGGGACATGAAATAGAAAGACTGTAGCGGCTTCCTGGGTAAAAAAATCATTTTTGATCTCAAATTCTTGGTGTAGGAAGCTGGTTGTCATCGCCGATCGCCGCGAGTCTTGTAAAATGCTGGCGATCAGTTGCGCTTCTGCGGGTGAGAACGTTGCCTGCTGTTGCAACTGGGTGGCGATCGCGCGGCTGGATTCGGACTGCTGATGGCATTGCAAAAAATCTTGATTCCACTGATCTAAGGCGGTGGCAATGGGGAGAAAAACGACTTCCTGTGCGACAAACTCTGTCGCCAGCATAAATTCTTTCAATACTTTGCCTCGTTCCTGGGTCACTTTTAAGACCCGTTCTGGAGCTGGAAACGTCACAAATTTATTGAGGTAATCCACGATAAAAATGTAGCCGCCCGTTTGCGATCGCCATTTCTCAATCTCCGCATGCAATCCGGCTAACTTCAAATCGATCGTCACCACACCCGACAACTTCCCCGCCTCAAACGTCGGTGTGGTACAGGTAATCATCGGCTGCAACGAGTAAGGATCAATGTAGGAGGCACTCCAGAAACATTGCCCTGATGTTAAATGGTGACCCACGACATACCACGGCTCTTGATGGTAGCCTTCGGAGGATTGATTATAGTCGTCATAGAATACCAGTGTGCCAGTTACATCCCGATTCCAGAAGAAACTACAGCGCTCTTGCCCCGCCGCAAACTGATTCGGCTCCGCCCAATAGCCGCCCCCCGCAATGTCGCCATCCCCATTAAAATCAATCAGTGCTGGCAGCACCTTCAACAAGAGGGCCGGATCTGGGGGTAACGTTTCGACGGTTCTGGCAAGCGATCGCGCAACAGCTTCAATTTCTCGAATTCTGGCCTGTAAATGCAAAACAATGTTATTAGAGATTTGACCAATGAATCGCGAAGATTCTGCCAGAATCATATCCTTCGTGCCAGTACTCATAGAAAAGAGGAGAAGAAAGGACTCAATCGAATTACGATGCGCACCCTTGCACCACCAGGCAATTTTGGATATTTCCTGATTGTAATATTCCCCAATGGGTCAACCAAAATGCGCAGGGGCGTGACAATGAATGTCTATGGAATCCATCGCAATCAACATCATTTCTTCATACTTCGATGACTATTCATTGCTTATCTGTACCCACCGCTACCGATGCTGCCCATTGGCAAGGTTATTTGGGCTTAATCTTGGGTCGTACGGCCGAGGGCACCCGCATTCTGCAGACCCAGGTGCAAGCGCCGCTGAAAGTGCAACGCCCGTTTTACCCCGAAGGGCCAGACGTTTGTCATGGGGTGATTTTGCATACGGCGGGTGGGGTGGTGGGGGGCGATCGCCTTGCCCTCAACCTGGAACTGCAACCCCAAGCCCACGCCCTGATCACGACGGCAGCGGCGGGCAAAATCTACCGCAGCAATGGGTTAACGGCAGCGCAAACTGTTCACATCCAAGTCGCGCCCCAGGCGTGTCTGGAATGGTTGCCCCAGGAAACGATCGCCTTTGAACACGCCCTCTATCGCCAGCAGATGCGGGTTGACCTGGCTCCCGGTGCCACCTGGATTGGTTGGGAACTGACGCGCTTTGGGCGCACGGCTCGCGGCGAAAGCTTTGGCGCAGGCGACTGGCGATCGCATACCGAAGTTTGGCAGGGCGATCGCCCCCTGTGGATTGATCGGCAATGGCTCCCCGGCAGTGCCGATATCTTCTCCAGTCCCCACGGGTTAGGGGGATGTCCCGTCGTGGGTAGTTTTGTCATGCTGGGGCACACGGTTGAACCTGATTTGATTCAGGCGATTCGCGCCACCTGGGAGGGGGCACCGGGACAGGCGGGGGTGACGCGGTTGCCCAGGGGTTTGCTCTGTCGCTATCGGGGGCATTCCACAACGGAAATGCGACAATGGTTCGTGTCAGCCTGGGCGATCGTGCGATCGCAAATTCTCCACCGCCCCGTCTGTCTGCCCCGTGTTTGGTAGTCACCAGAGGTGATCATGCACTCCCCAACCCTGCCAATCTCCCTACCGTACGAAAAAATTGTGGAATTTTGTCAGAAACATTCCATTCAACAGCTATCGTTATTTGGATCGGTGCTGCGCGACGATTTCCATGACCAGAGTGACATTGACCTGCTCGTTGAATTTCAGCCGCATCACACCATTGGTTATTTTGAACTGGTGGGGATGGAGCTGGAACTGACTGAACTCATTGGCCGTAAAGTTGATTTGCGGACAGCCGGGGAGTTAAGTCGCTCATTCAGACAAACAGTGATTCACTCAGCGCAGCCAATTTATGGTGCTAGATGATTCAGAACGCTTGCGGCATATGCTGGCCTGGTCGCAATCAGCCATTCGCTTGGCGACGGGCAACACCAGAGACGATCTAGAAACCAATGAAATGTTAGTGTTAGCGCTGATTCGCTGTATTGAAGTGGTGGGAGAAGCGGCTGCTCGAATGACTCAATCACGGCAGGCATCGCTCCCTCAAATTCCTTGGGGGGTGTCATTGGCATGAGAAATCGGTTGGCGCACGGTTATTTTGATGTGGATTTGGATATTGTTTGGAATACAGTCACTTATAATCTTCCAATCCTGATTAGAGAACTTGAAGCCATTCTTGGGAGTGAGGAATAAAGTTACCAATGCAATTAACACCACAGGAAAAAGATAAGCTCTTGATTTTTACGGCGGCCTTGCTGGCAGAGCGGCGCAAAGCACGAGGCGTGAAGCTCAACTATCCCGAAGCGATCGCCTACATTACCGCCGCCATTTTGGAAGGGGCGCGGGATGGGCGAACCGTCTCTGACTTGATGACCTTCGGCACCACGTTGCTAACTCGCGCCGATGTGATGGATGGCATTGCCGAAATGATCCACGAAGTCCAGGTGGAAGCCACTTTCCCGGATGGTACGAAGCTGGTGACCGTGCATCATCCGATTCAATAATTGTCAGGCTGATGTTGACTTGGGACGAGACTGAGGCGATCGCCTGTTTGGAGGTTTTGCCCGAAAAAGATGAGGAGTACCAAACCTGGTATTGCTTCACCGTCACCCAGGCGAGTCTCACCCTGACCTTAACCATTGAGCCTTACACGGGCGATGTCCGCTTTTGTTTGAACTGTGACAGCTTGCCCCAGCCAATTGTGGAATTTGTTTTATACGATTGCCCCAAAATCCGTTATGTCCAGGACCAAGTCGGTCATCGCCGTGATTATCTCGAATTTGCCACCACGACTTGCGGCGGCGCGTATACCTCTCGCTGGGATGATCAGCTCTTGCGACGGGGGGTGCGCCTGAGTGTGAAACCCCAACTCTCTATCCAGTTGTTCTGATGTACAAACTCTACGATTACCTGCCATCGGGCAATGGCTATAAAGTTCGTCTCCTCCTGACGCAACTGGGAATTCCGTTTGAGTGGGTCGGGTTGGATATTGTCAAAGGCGAAACGCGCACGCCCGAATTTTTGCAGAAGAACCCCGATGGTCGCATCCCCGTCTTAGAAGTCGAGCCGGGAATGTTTTTGGCGCAATCCAATGCCATTCTGATTTACTTGAGTCAAGACACGCCCTTTTTGCCGAGCGATCGCTGGCTCCAGGCGCAGGTGATGGAATGGCTGTTTTTTGAGCAATATAGCCACGAACCCAACATTGCCACGTCCCGCTTCTGGATTCATACCCTGAATTTGGCGGCAGAACGGCGAGACCAACTGGCGCAAAAACACCAGGCGGGAATTGCTGCCCTCCAGGTGATGGAACAGCGGTTAGCCCGCCAGCCCTTTCTGGTGGGAGAGACGTACACGATCGCTGATATTGCCCTGTTTGCCTATACCCATGTGGCGGCGGAAGGTCATTTCGATCTCTCGCCCTTCGTCGCGATTCAAGCTTGGATGCAGCGCGTGCAATCCCAGCCCCAGCACATTCCCATCACCCAAACTCAATTTTCAGGAGTAAGCGTATGATCCCCGGTGAACTGTTCATTCCCGACGGTGACATCGAACTGAATGCAGGTCGCGCCACGGTCACGATCGCCGTTGCCAACACGGGCGATCGCCCGATTCAGATCGGCTCCCATTTCCACTTTTACGAAGTCAATCCCGCCCTCACCTTTGACCGAGAACAGGCACGCGGGATGCGGCTCGACATTCCCGCTGGCACCGCCGTCCGCTTTGAACCCGGTGACGAAAAATCCGTAACCCTGGTGGCATTGGCTGGCAGTCGGGAAGTGTATGGCCTCAACAACAAAATTGATGGCCCCTTGGATGAACCACCCGCAGCGCCGAAAAAAGAGTCTAAAAAGAAATCGGACTCTAAGAAGAAAAAGTAACCAGATGAGCTTGGCGACCGTGGGGTGGGCATCTTGCCCGCCCAGATCAAAACTTCCCGCCACAAATGGCTTGTCAATTGGCACCCATGTTTACTGGTTAGCTCAGTCTTGTAAGATCGGACTCCACCCCATTTGCCGACCACCCGCCTATGTTCTGCGACTACCTGCAACTGATCCTGACTGCCCGCGTGTACGATGTCGCCCAGGAAACCCCATTAGAACGGGCACCCAACCTCTCCACCCGGTTAAACAACACCCTGCTGCTGAAGCGGGAAGATATGCAGTCCGTGTTTTCCTTCAAACTCCGGGGTGCTTATAACAAGATGGCCAAGTTGCCGCCGGACTTGTTGCAGCAAGGGGTGATTGCGGCTTCCGCTGGCAACCATGCCCAGGGCGTGGCGTTGGGCGCAAAACGGTTGGGCACTCGCGCCCTGATTGTGATGCCCGTGACCACCCCCCAGGTGAAGATCGCGGCAGTCGAGGCGCGGGGTGGCGAAGTGGTACTGCATGGCGATACCTACGATGATGCTTATGCCTATGCGCGGCAACTGGAAACCGAAAAAGGGCTGACCTTTATTCACCCCTTTGATGATCCAGATGTGATTGCGGGACAGGGCACGATCGCCCTGGAAATTTTGCGGCAATGTCAACAACCCATCCATGCCATTTTTGTCGCGATCGGCGGGGGCGGCTTGATTTCGGGGATCGCGGCCTACGTCAAACGGATTCGTCCCGAAATCAAAATCATTGGGGTAGAACCGATTGATTCCGATGCCATGTATCGGTCGTTGCAAGCGGGGGAACGGGTGCGGTTGCCCAATGTTGGGCTATTTGCCGATGGGGTAGCGGTTCGGCAAGTAGGAGCCGAAACCTTTCGCCTCTGTCAGCAATATGTCGATGAAATTATTCGGGTGGACACGGACGATACCTGTGCGGCGATTAAAGATGTGTTTGAAGACACCCGCTCCATCGTCGAACCCGCTGGGGCACTGGCGATCGCGGGTGCGAAAGCCTATGTCGAGCGAGAACAGATTCAGGGGGAAACGCTGGTCGCGATCGCCTGTGGCGCGAATATGAACTTCGATCGCCTCCGATTTGTCGCCGAACGCGCCGAGCTAGGGGAACGGCGGGAAGCCATTTTTGCCGTCACCATTCCCGAAACACCGGGCAGTCTGCGGAAATTCTGCGAATGTATGGGCAAACGCAGCCTCACGGAATTTAACTACCGAATTGCCGATAACCAGGATGCCCATATTTTTGTCGGCGTGCAGATTGCCAATCGCGCCGATGCCACCAGCCTCGTTGCCAGTTTTGAAGCCTGCGGGTTTCACACCCTCGATCTGACCGACGATGAACTGACCAAATTGCATCTGCGCCATATGGTCGGCGGTCATTCCACCTTGGCTCACAACGAATTACTGTACCGCTTTGAGTTTCCCGAACGTCCGGGTGCCCTGATGAAATTCGTCAGTTGCATGAGTCCCGATTGGAACATCAGCCTCTTCCACTACCGCAACAAT
>JAIXVO010000761.1 GCA_027482985.1 Cyanobacteriota bacterium | reverse complement strand
CCTCGCCCCAACAGCAGGTGCAACTGAAGCTGATTTATCGGCATGAAGTACCCACCAATCAAATTATTTTGTCCCTCTGCAATGTCGGCTCTGGGATTTCTTCAGAAGAACTCCCTTACATCTTCGACAAATTTAGACGGTGTGAGGGGGCGACCCAAAATGCCATTCAGGGCACAGGGTTGGGGTTGGCGCTAGTCAAAAGCCTCGTCCAACATCTAAACGGCACCATTTCCGCCGCCAGTGCGCCACTGGAACCGGGATCAGACTGGGAAACCTGTTTCAGTTTGATTTTGCCGCAATCCTTGGATCTAGTTCAAAGTTAATCTGCTCAATGGAGTCTCCCTCGCCAAACGAACCTGGGATTGTGTCAATTTCTCGTAACTGGCGACCCGTCTTTAGCGAAAAATCGGCAATCGACAGGTACACTAGAGTCGAATAGCCGATGGTTATGCTGCAAACTGCCGATCCTAAGCCCCTACGCTGGCAACGCGCCCGATATTCACCCACGACACGGAAGGTGGATATTGTTGTGTCGTCGGTGCAACTAATGTTTTATCTGTGGTGGGATAGTAAAATTCCGGGGCAGTCGGTGCGGTTTCGCAATCGGCGGGCACAATGGCTAGTTGGGACTTTACTCGATTTAGGCCCCACGTTCATTAAGCTAGGACAGGCGTTATCTACGCGCGCCGATCTGTTGCCGCTGGAGTATGTGCAGGCGCTCGGCAAATTGCAGGATAAAGTGCCGTCGTTTGACCCCAATGAAGCGATCGCCATTATTGAAGCCGAACTGGGCGCATCGATCTATCATCTGTATCGCGAATTTGATCCGATCCCGATCGCCGCTGCCAGTTTAGGGCAGGTGCATAAAGCCCGACTGCATACGGGGGAACAGGTGGTCGTCAAGGTCCAGCGACCGGGACTGGATAAGTTGTTTGAGATGGACTTCAAAATCTTGCGGCAAATGATCCGCTTTGGCGATCGCTTTTTGCCCTGGACGCGGCAGTACAACCTGGACGAAATCTACCTGGAATTTAGCGACATCCTGGCTAGCGAAATCGATTACATCCAGGAAGCCATGAATGCCGATCGCTTCCGTTACAACTTTCGCGACCATGCTCGGATTCTGGTGCCGGAAGTCTACCTCAAACACACCACACGGCGGGTGATCACGATGGAATACCTGCCGGGGATCAAAATCAACGATCGCCAGAGTTTGGAAGCCTGCGGCATTGATGTCAAAGAAATCAACCAACTGGGCATTTGTGCTTACCTCAAACAACTGTTGCAGGATGGCTTTTTTCAAGCCGATCCTCACCCCGGCAACATGGCTGTGAGTCAGGATGGTAACTTGATCTTCTACGACTTCGGCATGATGGCAGAGGTGCAGCCGATCAATAAAGATCAAATGGTGAAGACCTTTTTTGCCGTATTGCGGAAGGACACCGATCAGGTCGTGGAGACACTCATTGACCTGGGCTTAATTGAACCGATGGCAGACATGACTCCGGTGCGGCGCGTCACCCAGTTTTTGCTAGAAAAGTTCACCGAAAAACCCATTGAACTTCAGGCGTTTGGCGAAATGCGGAGTGAGTTGTATGCCCTCTATGAGCAGCAACCGTTTCGCCTGCCCGCCAAGATGACGTTTATTTTGAAAGCGCTGACGACATTGGATGGCGTGGCGCGATCGCTCGATCCGCAATACAGTTTACTCGCCTGTGCCAAACCGTTTGTGAAAAGCCTGACTTTGAGTCAGGGGAAAGGGTCAGCCGTCGGCGAGTTAGCCCGACAGGCCAAGGATTACGTCCTGTTCCGGATGCGCCAACCCAGTGCGGCAGAGTTATTTATGCGGCAGTTAGATGAGCGGCTTGATCAACGGGATGCCCAGTTGCGGGCACAATATCTGACTACTGAACGCGAACTCAAAGAACTGCGGCTCACCCTCAAAATTTTGATTTTAACCAGCCTGACCGGATTCACCCTCCTGACGGGCGCTGTCCTGCTGGTAGGCACCTACACCTATTGGGCGATCGCTGCCTTTGTCGTCTCCGGTCTCGCCGCGATCGGCTTACTGCGAGTCTGTTCAGTGCTGGCGATTCGCGATCGTATCCATCGCTGGGGCCGATAGCCGAAGTTTGCCACGTTACCCAGGGCGATAGCGATAACCCTTGACAGGGGAACTGTTTGTTTCAGACAGCTCAGCGATCGACAGGATGTTGGCCATAGTAAGGTAAAGTGTCTGACCAGGGGGGGCGCTGCCCTTGTTGCCAATCGAGGTGGGCGAGTTCCAGAATGGCCGTGACAGATGCCGCCACGCCTGCTTCGACGATCACCGATTGATAAGGCGTTTCCCATGCGGCCAATTGGGTTTGCCAGGTTGCGATCGCCAGTACGGTTTCTGGCAGTCGACAGATGAGTTGATCTGAACCCGATGTCGTCCGCTCGATTTGATAGATCGCCCCAAACACCTGCTCCCGTTGAGCTGGCAGTTCCACCGCGATCGCGATTGTGGGGTCAGGCAACGATTTCGCCGTTTGCCAGGCTACGCCTGCCAAGGTGGAAATTGCAAATAAGGGGAGTTCTAACTGTTGCGCTAACGTCCGCGCCGTCACCACCCCAATGCGCGTGCCTGTAAACCCCCCCGGCCCTTTCGCTACAGCCAGAAAGCTTAAATCGTTCCAAGTCTGAGGTTGCAAAAAGTCCACCAAATACTGGTGCAACAGGTTGGAAGTTTCGCGACCCAACTCCCACACGCGATCGCGCTGGTCTCCTGCAAAGTTATCGATCGCCAGTCCCAATGACGCACTGGCTGTATGTATCGCTAATCCGTAATCCGCCACGTCAACCTACATCACAAAGTCCTTGTCTAGCATGACATTGAAGGACTCCTTTCAACTCCTGCTCCGCGATCTGGCTCCAGCATCCAACGAGTTCATTAATGTTTCGCAGTTCACAATCCAGATTAACCCCTTGCCAAAAGTTCGCCGGAATCCTGGCGGCGATCGCGGTGGGTGCGATCGCCGCCGTGATTCTGACGAACTTGATTTAACCACTGACTGGTGACCCAGAACTAAGGCCGAACTCAATGGGGATTAGGCGACCGGTTTGGGTTTGATTTGCTTGGGATTGAACATGGCTTTGGGAATGATGCCATGCACGCCCCAGTTGCCATCGACAACTTGCGTAATCGCAAAATCACCACTGACCGTCATCAGCGAGTAAGCTTCATCCTCAGTTAAATTCATCCCGTTCATCAAGAAATCGCGCAATTTAGTGGAGCAATCTTTCAACGCAGGATCGAGAGACGAAAGTTGAAAGATTTTGGTTTGAGCATCGGGTCCCAGTTCTGCCAGGTAGTTGCGGAAGGTGAAACCATGCACGATCCAGGAGTCGGGGGTCTCTAACAGGGGATAATCCACTTTGTCGAGAATCGTCCCCGCCAGTTTCGCTTGCTTATGCAGAATGAATTGGAACTTACCGACCAGCGATGTTTCGATCGCGGTGCCGTCTAACTCGGAATCGCCTTGCGCAGCATGGGCATCACCGGCTGAGAAGAGTGCGCCTGGAACCGAAACAGGATAGTACATGGAAGTCCCCGCCGCCACATGACGGTTATCCATGTTGCCACCAAAATAGCCGGGGGGAATGGAGTTCACGATGTCAGCTTCTTTGGGCGCTAAACCCATCGCTCCAATGTGCAACCGCAGCGGCACCTTCACCCCATTCAACACATTCAGCGTTTCCTTGACTTTGCCGTGGTCTACCACAATGCCGGGGTAATCGATCGTGGCGTGACTTTTCCCATCCGGGGTCGTTTGGCTCGTCCACTTAAAGCTATAGGCGGCTTTGGCATACTGTTGCTTGCCCGTCGCATCCATCTCGTAAATGGTGATGACTTCCCGTGGCTTCGGCTCTTGAGACAGGTTTTTATAATGGAAGCCCCACCAAGCGGCGGCATTGGAACCAAAGGTTTTACCCGCGTATTTGGGATTACCGCTGGGCTTCAGTTTCAAGTCAACGATCCGCACTTCTAACAAATCGCCGGGTTCGGCATCGCAAATATAAACTGGCCCGGTGAGCACGTGTACCCCTGGCCCCCGCTCTTTCACGCCTTTCTCAGAAGCTGTCCACTGATAAATGCTCTCAATCCCAGGATCACCCTGAATCATGCGGGCATAATCATCACCCGCATGATGGGTAATCAAATCCATCGTCACATAGTCTTTGGAATGAACGGCCAGCACCGGGGGGGATTTCTTGCTAAAGTAGCCCCACTGCACCGTGTTGGCATTCCCAATCACTTGATATTGACTGGGAGATGCAGTTTTCTTGCTGCAATTGGCGGCAGCTTGAGCTTGGCGTGCGGTGAGGGTGAGCATCGCTTTGGGCGCGGCAGCTTTAGCCCCCATGAATGGCAAAAAGCTTGCTAACCCCACCATCAGTAGACCCAAGATGCTACTGAACAGAAAGATGATTTTCCGATTTCGACTCCACACCATATCCATTACTTCCACATCGCGGACAATACTTTGAATGGTGATGAGTATTAGGGAAATCCCCAGCGCTATTAGTGTTCCAAATTACATTCTGGGGCGATCGCGGCACCCTGCTTAGATCGCAGCCACTAGAGTTACAGCGATTTTCAGTAGGGTGGGTACTGCGCAAGATTTTGAACAGCCCCTCATAGTGGGTGTCATGAGCAGTGCCCACCTGACAATTTGTGGCTTATTGAGGTGAAAACGGCTGTCATGAAGCGAACCTCACAGTTACCTGGTTGAAGTTCGTCAGCGTAGCCTGGGAAATTATGATTCAACGTTGGGCAGATCACCAAATTGCAGCCGATAGCGTTCTAGCAAGGTTTCAGCGGCAACGGCTTGGTCTGCGACTTGTTGGACGGCTTCTGCGAAGGTGGAGACTAACTCCCCAGTGGGGGTGAAAAACCGCAATTGGCGATCGCGAATGCCGAGAAAGAGCTGCAATTGCTGACTCCACAACCACCCCTGATCATTGGCGACTAGGGGTTGATATTGCCCCCGCATCAACTCGAAACCGGCAAATTCCAAACTAACTGGATCAAACCAGAAGTAATCTGGAGTGCGAAAAATGTCCTGATAGATTTGCTGCTTCAACCCGCGATCGGTCGCGGCTGTAGACGGTGATAGCAGTTCTACGATGACATTCGGATAGCGTCCCTCTTCTTCCCACACTACCCAACTGTGGCGCGGTTGGCGATCGGTGTTCAACACCACAAAAAAGTCTGGCCCACGAAACTGTTCTGACTTCGGCTGACAAAGACTATAGTAAATCGTCAAATTACTCGCGCAGTAGAAGTCTTGGCGATCGCGCCACACCCATTCCAAGCCAGAAATTAGCAGCAACATCTGCTGGAGATGCAAATCTGTTTCCAAGGGCGGTTCATCACTCAACAAGTCACTAGGCGGCGGAGCAACCCCCGCTTCCTGACATCCTGCTAAAAATTCTTGCCAATCTTTTGCCAGAGACATCGGCTTCGCTACTATGGAGTCGTTTTCATTCTAATTCAACCGTGACTGCGCCTCATGTGACTGGCACAGGATTGGGAAACCGAAAGTTGGTAGCAAGCATCAGTAATGGAATGAGAATTTGGGGTAGTTAGAAGCTCAGAGGCTCCGCATGGGAGTTCGCTGCATTTATGGAGTCAGGAGGATGGACACGATGATCGAGGAGATGGCGAGGATCATGGCGGCCAGAATGATGCCTGCCGCGATGTTGCCGTCCTGGATTTCTTTACGGAAGTCAGTCGGGTCGAGGCGATCGAAGATCCAAAGGCTAGCGAATAAGATCAGCACACCCGCGATCGACCAGGCCAGTGTTTCTGCAAACTTTTGCAAAAAAGGCATTATGCAATTCTCCCATGGCGATTCCTTTCTGAGTGACTATTATGGCACTGTAGGCCGTTCTCATCACCTTCGCTGTTATCGTCGAACTCATGCAAGCTAAACCTGAGACTCAAACCACGGGTCGTTTTGTCGATTGGTTTCCCTATTTGCCCTGGCTCACCCTGGGCGTGATGTTGCTGTCACTGATAGCAGCCGCATTTCTGGAACGCACCCTGATTTCGACCAATGTAACGGTTGATCCGGATGCGCCAACCGAACTGCAACCCATTCAACTCAAAAAAGAACCGTTTGGGGCGCTGCGGATTGATGTGGCGGCGAGTCTGCCGTCGAATCAATGGGTCACTTATGAGATTCAGGTGAAAGATAAGGACGGCAAAATTCTGGCCAGCGGCATTAAACAAGCCTGGGCAGAATCGGGCACCTGGGCGGAGGAGGGGGAATCGGGCACCTGGGCGGAAGATGATTTGCTGGGTGGGTTAGATGTGCGGACGAACCAGGCAGAACCCGTGACGATCGCCCTGGATGTGCTGGAATACTCCGATACTGCCGGACGCGAACTCGATACTGCGGTGCCGTTTCAGATCACGGTGAAAAATGGGGTAGTGGACGATCGCTACCTTTGGGCAGGCGTTTTCGGGACTTTTGCGATCGCCTTCATCACGCTCTTTTCCGTCTCCTCGACGGGCAAAATGGTGATGAATAAATCCAATCGTGATAGTGATGTGACGGGGCGGGGCACGATGGGCGGGAGCGATCGCCTGTTGCGGGTGGTGGTCAAAGTGAAGTCGGATGAACACTCACCGCGCGGGTTGAATGTTCGCCTCACGATGAATGACGAGAATGGGGAACAGATTTATACCAAAACCTATCCAGTCGATGTCTCGCTCAGTAAGAATGAGGGTCGGGTCACGGGCGGTAACAGTACCCTGACCAAATTTTTCATCTTAGAAGCCCGCGGGTCTTACGGATTTCATGTAGAAGTGACACCGGATCTTTCCATCGATCGCACTCGCATCTTAATTCGGGAAAACGCCCGCACTCTGTATCCAGTTGAAGTTACTACGATTAAAACCGCCGATGTTCACTAAACTTTTTGCCGCTGCTGCCTTGGCGATCGCGGGGATTACCCTCTACTCTGGCTTCACACAACAGGGCGCGATGGTCTTACGCCAGGAAAACCAGGATCAGTACTGGGCCAGGTATGACACTGCCCCCTCGGGCCGTTATCGCGGTGGCGTTTGGGTGGCCTCGCCCGATCGCAGTGCCTATGGCAGCTTTCGCGGTGGTGGCCCAGGAGCCGGGAAATAAATGGATGACGCGATCGGGATGGATATCGCGCCCAAGGTGAGTCACTTCACGCGGCGGCAGCGCAACCTGCTCCTACTGACGGCGGCGGCTTCCTCCAGTTGCGGCCTCGCGGTGGAGTTATTGCTGGGTACGCTCGCGAGTTACCTGGTGGGGAATCAAGCCCTGGCTTATGGGGTGTCAGTCGGTGGGTTTCTCGCGGCGATGGGATTAGGGGCTTACCTGAGTCGATTTGTGGCGACCCAGGGCAGCGATCGCGTCGTGCAACACCAACTGCAAACGACTTTTGTCTGGATTGAGTTGTTGATTGCGCCCCTCAGTGCGGTGATTCCCCTCGCCCTCTTTGCCCTCTTCGTGATCGATGGCCCCTTCTGGATTGCCCTCTTTTTAGCCACGATCATTCTCGGCACGTTGGCAGGCATGGAACTGCCCGTCCTGACTCGCTTATTGGAACAGGACGAAGGCTTGAAAGATGCCCTCGCCGGAGTGCTGGCGCTCGACTATGTGGGGGCACTGGTCGGTTCGCTGGCGTTGCCCATCATTCTCTTACCGCTGGTGGGGATGTTTCCCTCGGCGGCAATCATCGGCTCGATTCCGGCATTCATGGTGGTGGCACTGGCGATCGCCTTTCCCCGTCTGCGTCATTGGGGGCGCTATGGGCTGATTTTGGGCGTGAGTTTGCTGCTATTAGCGCCGTTCATGGTGCCCCTGGGCGATCGCCTGGAAAACACCCTCTACAAAGCTCCAGTCATTACCCGCATCCAATCGCCCTACCAGCGCATTGTCCTGACCCGGCGCGGGGGGGATGTTCGGCTGTTTCTGGATGGCGACCTGCAATTCTCCAGCCTGGATGAGTACCGCTACCATGAGGCGCTCGTGCATCCGGCGCTCAGTGCCAATGCCGCGTTGCGGGGGCGGGCAGAGGGCAGAGGGCAGAGGGCAGAGGGTGGCGCAGGAGTTGAAGGTGTTCAAGACCGCCGAGATCTCAATCCCAAGCGGCGGGTGTTGATTTTGGGAGCGGGGGATGGATTGGCGTTGCGGGAAGTGCTGAAGTGGCAGGATGTGGGACGGGTGGTGTTGATTGATCTTGATCGAGCGGTGGTGGATTTGGCGCGGCGGCATCCCTTTTTAATCAATGAAAATGCCAATGCTTATGCTGATTCGCGGGTGCAGGTGGTGCAGGCAGATGCGTTTGTGGCTGTGCCAGCGTTACCCGATTTGTTTGATGTGGTGATTGCGGACTTTCCCGATCCCGATCGCGATGCCATTGCCAAACTCTACTCCCAAGGCTTTTATCAGCGGGTGTTGTCGCGACTGGCTCCCAATGGGGTGATGGTGACGCAGGCATCCAGTCCCTTTTTTGCGCCCAAAGCCTTTGCCTGTGTCGCGGAAACGTTGAAATCTTTGGGGTTGCAAACCTATCCCTATGTGGTGGATGTGCCCAGTTTTGGGTTGTGGGGGTTTGTGTTGGCGACGCGATCGCCGTTGCAACCGCAAGCGTTAACCCTGGCAGTCCCGACTCAGTTTTTGGATGAAGCGACGCTGCACAACCTGTTTCAATTACCCAAAGATATTGTTTTGGGGAATGTTGAGATTAATCGCCTCTCGCATCCGGTGATTGTGCGATATCAGTCAGATCCCCGTTGGGATGCGTATGATTAGCTGGAGTGAAACTTTATGTTGACATGGGTGTGGATTGGCATTGTGGCGATCGCCATTGTCGGGACAGCGATCGTCCTGAGTCGGCGCAACGCTTTACCGAGTGGTAAAGAACGAGCCACGTTACCCTCATTGCGGCGCACCGTCTTCACGTTGCAAATTGGGGATATTGTGCAATACGACGGCGCGGACTGGGTGGTCGAAGGGCGGCTGACGTTTGAGGAAGCGGGCTATTCGTGGCTGGAGTATATGCTGCAGGATGGCGATCGCGTCCGCTGGTTGTCCGTCGAGGAGGACGATCGCGTGGAAGTGTGCTGGATGGAAACCGCTGCCAATCTCGACATCAGTGGCAAACCACCCGCCAAAATTTCGCACAACGGTATCACCTATCAACAGTCTGAACAAGGGGTCGCCAAAATGCAGCGGATCGGCACCACGATGAATAAACAGGCGCAAATTTGCCGATATTTTGAATATGAAGCTGCCAACGATCAGGTGCTTTCCGTCGAAGACTGGAATGGCGACCTGGAAATTAGCGTCGGGCAGCGGATTCGGCCCAGTTCCCTGACTCTTCTTCCTGGCGATGGACAGCGAGTTTATGATGATTGACGCAATTTCGACCACACCCCTGCAATCTCACCACTGGTCAGCCATTCTCACCGCCACGCCTGCTGCTTACCAATGGACAGAAGCCGACTTTCTAGCCAGGCTGAAACAGGTGGTAGACCTCGCCGGACTGACCCCCGTCAATCAGGCGGCGTTTACCTTTCAGCCCCACGGCATTTCTGCCGTTTTGTTGCTGGCGGAATCCCATGTGGCGCTCCACTTCTGGCCGGAACGCAGCAAAATCACGGTGGATATTCACATTTGCGACTTCCATCAGGACAACAAACCCAAAGCGGAAAAACTTGCCCATCTGCTGGCGCTCGAATTCAGTGAGGCTCCCGCCGAATGGCATGCGCTCTCGCTGGCGGAATCCCCCGATCGCACTTAAAAGGCCCAGCCGATGGCGCAACTTTACCCTTGCCCCTGTTGTGGCTACCAAACGCTGGATCTAGAGCCGCCGGGCACTTACCTCATTTGTCCCATTTGTTTCTGGGAAGATGATGGCGATGTCGATGCGGACTTTGGCGCTCGCTGGGGGGGATCGAATCAGGTCAGTCTCCGACAGGCACAACGGAACTTTTTGGCGCTGGGCGCTTGTGAGCCGCAATGGTTGGCGGATGTGCGATCGCCCACTCCTGCTGACCAGCGGGATCCCGCTTGGCAACCTCTGGATGAGTTAGCGGCACAAAGACGCTGCGAGTTAATTCAAAAAATTGCGATCGCATTTCAAGACGTAGTCCTGGGAGATGGTGTCTCGCTGCATCAAGCGCGGGCGTTAGATGATTATCAAGATCCGATCGCGGCTCGTCAAATGGATGCCCACATCCCCTGGCAAGAGATTCCGGCGGAGTGGATTGAGCAATTCTGTGATGTGTTTCCCTTCATGGATGCCAAAGGCTGGCAATTTGCGATTCCCGCCTATATGACCTGGTGTTTGCAGTCTGACCGGCGGGATGCCAATTCGTTTGAGGCGACGGTGATGGTCTTGCAGTCTACCAATTTCCGCGATCGTGTCCTAAGTCGTTTGAACTCAGCTCAAGTCCAAGTCATCTCTGAGTTTTTACAGTTTATCCACACCTTCACTTAGCACCAGATTCTCCTCAATGGGTTATATCAATCCGCGATCGCGCTGCCAAGGCTAAGATCTCCAACTTCTCGCTCAGACTTTAGTGTGACCCACTTAATCGCGGCAGCAGTCGGAGATCTGAAAGCGCGATCGCCCTACTGTTCCACTACTTCCATCGAGACGGGGGCAGCGACTGGCGGCAATTCGATCTGTTCCGCGATCGGGGTGTAGCCGAGCCATTGGGTGGCTAAGCGGTTGAAGGTGGTGGGGCAACCGCTGACGCAGAAACGAGTCGGTTGGGGCGATCGCACATTGCTTAAGCCCAACAGATCAAGTTCTTGAGCGGCGGCGGCAATTACATGAACTGCCGGATCAACCAGGCGCACTGAGGGCGGCAGGATGCGGCGTAACACAGGCGCTAGGTGGGGATAGTGGGTGCAGCCGTAGATCAGGGTATCGATGTTTTGGTCGATCAGGGGTTGCAGATAGTTTTGCGCGACGGCAGAGGTGTAAGGATCTTCGATGCGATTGTCCTCAATCAGCGGGACAAACTCCGGACAACCGACTTGCCACACTTGCGCGGCAGCATCGACTTCCGCGATCGCCCGTTCATACGCCTGACTCTTCACTGTGGCGGGTGTGGCAATCACGCCAATGCGTTTGCCCTGCTGCACAGCGGCTCTCGCTCCTGGCAAAATCAAGCCCAAAATAGGAAGGTTGAATTCTGACCGTACCGCTTCCAGGGCTAACGCCGAACTCGTATTACACGCCATAATCACCATCTTGACCCCCTGCTGGGTCATCCAGGTGAGAATTTCACGCACATATTGCAAAATTTCTGCCGGGGATTTGGTGCCGTAGGGCAACCGCGCCGTGTCGCCAAAATAAATCACCGATTCCTGGGGCGCTTGGCGATACAACTCCCGCAACACAGTCAAACCGCCCAACCCACTGTCAAACAAGCCAATCGGCGCGGTATTAGGCAAACTGCCGCTGGGTAAATCATTCGGGTAACGATATTCCACCACTCCACACACCTCTCACTGCAAAAAGAGACACCACAAACCAATCAGAACGACCCCTACAACTTCGCCGTTCGTTGCAAATACTGTACGATACCACGAGCGATCGCATCTGCCATCTGCGTCCGGTAGGCAGCATTAGATAACTTCATCGCATCATCCCGCCCGGTCACAAACCCGACTTCGACTAATACCGATGGCATCGAGGTTTTCCGTAAAACATAAAAACGAGCCGTCCGCACGCCGCGATCGGGCAACCCTACCGATTGCAGAATCGTCTGGTGAATCGTTGCCGCCAAATCTGCTCCCGATTGGAAGTAATAGGTTTCTAAGCCGCTAATGTCGGGGCGACTGAGGTCAATCGAATTAGCATGAATACTGACAAACACCGTCGCCTGCGCCTGTTCTGCCATTTGCACGCGAGGTTCTAAATCCACGTCACTATCGTCACCGCGTGTCAGCATCGCCTGAATGCCCCGCTGCTGCAAAAAGCCCGCCACCTGCCGCCCAATATCCAGGACAATCCCTTTTTCCTGTAAACCGCCGACTCCCACCGCACCGGGATCAGGGCCACCATGCCCCGGATCGATAATCACCAGTGCCCGTCCGTGGGGGATAGATGGAGGCAGGGGGGATGGTGATGGGGGTTGGGGGTTGGGGGTCAGGAGCGGCATTGGGGGCTGTACCCGCGATCGCTCCGGTGTCGTCGCCGTATTTCCAGCAGCAGTGGCGGCATTCACCAGTTGCGGTTGCGGCAGGGAGACGATCCACTGTTGGGAGGAGATGCCGTGAAACTTCACCTGTTGCGGATCGAGGGTATAGCCAGGAGCCAACTCAATCACGAGGCGGGTGGTGTCGCGATCGAATTGCCCAATGCGGATGGATTGAATCGCGCCGCTGTAGGTTGCTTGAATCGGCGATCGCCCCAGGGTGACCCCCGGCAAGTCAATCACCAGCCGTGTGGGATCAGCGAGTAATTGGGCTTTGGGTTGCACACCCGCATCCGTCGTAAACTCGAATTGATTTTGCGGCACATTCCAGCGCCAGGAACTCAAAGTCCCAGCTTGGGCAGAGGTCGCGACCAGAACCGCGATCGGGGCGACGAATAAACTGACGAGTCCGGTGTGGAGGAAGGTTTGACACCTTGGGCTGAGGCGACCCAGTTTCATAATTGCTGCTGGAAAAACTGCGCCAACTATACTCCATGTGGCAAAAGAGCGATCGCGAAATTCTTCCCACACTAATGAATTGACACCCAGGCTGGTGGGAAAACCGCTCCTCTCGGTGGGGGAAATCCTTCCTGGGATACTGACCATCCACCTTCTACACTGGGACTATAGCAAGTAAGACCGACTACTTTTTTCCTTGATTCATGAGGTGTCATGGGTTCCCTAGGCGATCGCTTTAATCAATTCACAGGCAAAACGCGGTTTGTGGTGGCGCGGTTGTTCATTCACTTGGCGGGGCGGGAAGTCGCGCCATTGATTGGGGTGATGAATCAGGCCGCGCGACAGGCGATCGAGGAAGACGGCGATTTGCGGGCGTTGGGGGAAGGCTTAGTGGAAATTTGCCAAACTTTGCTGCAATCGGATGTCTACTGGCAATCGGCAGCGAACGAAGGCGATGTGTTTTGGGATGAGGGGGAAGCCGGAGATTTTGTCGAAGAACTGTTTACCGACTCGGCGCAACGCTATCGCAGTGGGGCAATCCTCGCCGACACCGAACCCGATGAGTACGACACCATTCCGATTACCCAAAATTTGGTGGTGATGATCGCGATCGCCTGTGAAGGTGAAGCTCCCGATCTGGAAACAGATCTCGCCAACATGAATGCTTTAAAGGCAGGACTCAAAGCCCTCATCAACCTGCATTACCAAGATCGGTTACGCGCAATTCAGGTGCACTTTTCCCCGGCTCAACTGGGCGACGAACTGACTGCCGATCAACTGATTCAGAATTTCCCAGAGTTAGTGCCGCTGTAAGTTCGAGCCACTTCCTGTACATTGAATTTCGTCACTCCATATTGCCATGAACATGCTTCGTCGAGTTTTGATTTACATGATGGTGCTCACCCTCGCCGTGAGTACCGTCGCCTGTGGCGGTCGCCCTTCCGGTGCCGACTCTACTCGTATTCCAGGGGCGGAACAGACGCAGACCCAAGCGCCCCAAAATCGGCTGGCCGATGGGGAGTATCCCATTCAGCAAGCCACTTATGATGATGTTTCCGGGGAGTACACGGTGATGGTGCTGAACACCAAACCGGGTGATTCCTCCGTCTACCGAGCTGATAACTTGCAAATGGCGCGGCTGACGGATGAAGAAGTGGCTCAAGGGAAAAAGAGTGCCTTGAAGCTGGAGAATGGGCAAGCCTCGCTGTACTTGACGGAAGACTTCAAGATTGAGTATGTCCATAACGTCACCGAAAATGTCCAAAATCCGCAAACGGGACAGACTGAAACGGTTGTAGTCCGCCAAGAATCCAGCTTTTGGACCCCATTTGCCGGAGCGTTGGCAGGTCAGGCTTTGGGTAGTCTGCTCTTCCGCCCGCAGTACTACTTCCCGCCCGTTTATCAACCAGGTCTGATGGCAGGCTATGGCGGCTATGGGCGCACCTACAATCAGGCAGTGAGTAGCTATCAAAGTCGCTACAATGCGCCGCCTAATGCCGTGCGAAACCAGCAAAACTTCCGTACCACCGGACGCTTACGGACTCCCAACGGGCAGACCCGTGTGACCAGTAATCGGGCGGGCGATCGCTCCACGGGGACGGGCTACGGCTCTAACACCCTGCGGCGATCGAATAATACCAATCGGACGAATACGCAGCGATCGCGCGGGTTTGGCAGTACTCGTTCACGGGGCTTCAGCCGTCGCCGCTAACTTCCATGCCTGACAAAAAAGGCTCCTTGCATGAGGAGCCTTTTTAATGGATTCTAGTTGAGACTACACTGCCGCCAATTCGGGGCGCTTGCTGTGGCGGACTCCTTCGATCGCAGCTTTGTAATCCGGCGCATTGAACACTGCCGAACCCGCCACGATCGCATTCGCGCCAGCTTCCAGAACTTGCCAGGTGTTGTTCCCTTTCAAGCCACCATCCACTTCAATCCAGGGATCAAGACCGCGCTCGTCACACATTTGGCGCAACTTGCGGATTTTGGGTAAGACTGCCGGAATAAAGCTCTGACCACCGAAACCGGGGTTGACACTCATAATCAACACCAGATCGCAAACTTCCAGAACGTATTCAATCAACGTCAACGGAGTGGAAGGATTCAGCACCACGCCTGCTTGCTTGCCCAACTCTTTAATCTGGCACAGCGTCCGGTGCAGGTGAGGAGACGCATTGTGTTCTGCATGTACCGAAATGATGTCAGCCCCGGCTTTAGCAAAATCTTCGACATACTTTTCCGGTTCCACAATCATCAAATGCACGTCCAACGGCTTCTGAGTCACAGGACGAATGGCATCTACAATCAATGGCCCGATGGTAATGTTAGGGACAAACCGACCATCCATCACATCAACGTGAATCCAATCGGCCCCAGCCGCATCCACCGCCCGAATTTCTTCTCCCAGACGACTAAAATCAGCAGACAAAATCGACGGCGCAACAACAACAGACTTGGATGATACGGGCTGGTTCATGGGATCAGGGTCTCCTAACTGCTAGTGGTAGTCATTTTAACAATTTAACAAATTGTGACAAGGCTCTCAGGCGGCTCAAGTCCAATGCTTCATATTCTCAAATTTGAGAAAGGTCAATCTTGCGGCAATTTCCAGACAAGTCTGCCTACAAGCAGTTTATTAGACAACGGGATCAATCGGGACACGATATGGTGAGGAGGGAGGGGAGGAATGGGAGGGAGGGAAAGGAAGGGGGAGGAAGAGAGGGGCCAGGAGTCAGAAGGAATATCGTAGAGACGTTGCCGCCGGCACGTCTCCTCCAGAGACATGGGGTGGTCAAGATACGGGCGATCTCCCCAAAATATCGTAGAGACGTTGCCGCCGGCACGTCTCCTCCAGAGACATGGGGTGGTCAAGATACGGGCGATCTCCCCAAAATATCGTAGAGACGTTGCCGCTGGCACGTCTCCTTCAGGGATATCAGGTAGTTAAACCAAGGGCGATCGCCCCCAAATATCGTAGAGACGCTGTCGCTGGCACGTCTCCTCCGGGGACATCATCTTCAAGGGGTTAAGGCAGGCGGGAGACAACGGTGATGGCAATGCAGCAAACACAGCAATGGCTCAAAGTCTGGATGCAACGGAGTGGGAGTGGCGCGATCGCCCTGCTATCCACGATCGCGATCGTCCTCCCCGCGCTGGCGCAAACAGGCAGTCCATTTCAGTCACCCACGTCAGGAAAGGCTGCACTCAAGCCCTTACCCCCCAGTTCGATTGGACCAGCGGGCATTGATGCGTTGCGACTGCATACGGCACCGTACAACTTGACGGGGCGCAAAATTGCGATCGGGCAGGTGGAAATTGGTCGTCCGGCGCAATTTGGGATTGATAAGGCAGTGGCTCAAAGTTTGGTGATGAGCCTGACACGAGTGTTCTACCGGGATGAACGCGCCCGCCTCAATGCCAACCTCGATAGCCACGCGCACAATGTTGCTAGCCTCATGATCAGTAAGGCCAAACACCTGCGGGGAGTGGCACCCGGCGCTCGTTTATTTTCCTCCGCTGCGGGTACTCCCCGGCGGTATGGGCAACCGGAAGAATGTCTCTCGGCACAACATATTGCCCTGCAAAATAGTGGTGATGTTCGCGCCATCAACTTGAGTTTTGGCGAATCGCTCCGCCATGATCCTCGCCCTCAAGCCCTCCTGGATGGTAATGCCCTGTTGACGCAATGCTTAGACTGGTCGGCGCGAGTG
>JAIXVO010000260.1 GCA_027482985.1 Cyanobacteriota bacterium | reverse complement strand
TCAAAAGTTCGGCTTTGCACCTGCCGTTCCAGATGTAAATTCAAACGCCGAGCTTCGGCTTCGGCGGCGCTCCGCACCAGCATTTCCTGGTGTAACTGCTGCTGTTGTGCCCGCACCAGCAAATGGTTTTTGACTCGCGCCAGCACTTCCGCTTCCTGGAATGGCTTGGTGATGTAATCTTGCCCCCCAACTTCGAAGGCGCGGACTTTTTCACTGACTTGATCCAGCGCACTGATAAAAATAATCGGAATATCAGCGGTTGCCGCGTCCGCTTTCAGTCGTTGGCAAACTTCAAACCCATTCATCTCAGGCATGGTGGCATCCAGCAGAATGAGATCCGGCAGTTGCCGTTGTACGACTTGTAAGGCCATTTTGCCGCTTAGGGATTTCAAGACTTGGTAGTCCTGCCCTTCTAAAATCTTGGCTAACAAACGCAAATTATCGGCGACATCATCGATGACCAGAATGATCGGTGCAGCCTTAGTCGGAGATGGCATGGGTAGTATTCTCTTCCAAGTCAGGATTCAGCCACTCAAGAATTTGCTCAAATTCAAAGTGGTGGGCTAACTCCACCAGCCGCGATCGCACCGCCTGGTAGTCAGAGGGTAATTGATTGGCTAACACCACAATTTCGCGATCGTTCCCGCACACACTGGCATTCCGTAGCGCCGCGCACCACTCAAGTGGCAAGGCGGCTTTGGCATCTGGCTGGATTGCCGCGAGGGGACAGCGAGCCAAGGGCCGAGCGGTGCCAAGCTGAGGTAGCGGATCACTGGCCGCAGCATACAGATAGGTTAACCCCAAATATTCTGCCATTTTGAGATAGAGCGTGGTGGCTGACATCGGCTTACTAACATAATCATTGCAGCCTGCTGCCAGTGCCAACCCTTGATCGATCGGGGATGCGTACGCTGTGAGCGCAATAATCACCGTCGGCGACGCGTCCGCAGAGGCAATCACCGCCTCTGACCGGGCTTGTTCCAGGGTGCGAATCCAGCGTGTGGTTTCATAGCCATTCAGCTCTGGCATCTGCATATCCATCCAGATTAAATCCGGTTGCCAAGATTGCCAAAGTTGCAGGGCAGCTTGACCAGTACTGGCTTCGCGGACGGCAAACCCCACTTGCTGTAAGAGGCGCAGCAGGAGGTGGCAATTATCGCGCTGGTCATCCACCACCAAAATGCGGGGTTGAGGCTGATCGGGAGCCAATCCCACCACCCGACGAGTGTCTTCGGGATCCGGCACCTGGGCGCTCCGCGTTGGTTGCACGGGCACGATGATGGTAAACGTGCTACCCACTTGCGGCGTACTCACCACCGAAATTTCACCCTGCATGACCTCCAGCAATTTGCGACTGATAGTCAAGCCCAACCCGGTGCCGCCAGTCAGCTGCTTGCCTGCTGCCGCCTGGGCAAAAGCATCAAAGATCAACTCCTGTTCCGCGATCGCGATGCCCACCCCGGTATCACTGACAACAAACTGCAACCGCAGGGCAGCAGACAACGGTGACAATGGCGGGTGCGGCTCCGGGAGGACATCTACAGTTAACGTCACCTCACCCTGCGGGGTAAATTTGATCGCATTACTGAGCAAGTTCAGCAAAATTTGGCGCAGCTTTTGTTCATCGGCAAGGATCCACTGGGGCACCGTTGGAGCGATCGCCAAGCGACAGGCTAAGCCCTTGACACGAGCGGGTTCAGTCATCATCGTCTGGAGCGTTTGCAGCAGCGCCCAGAGGTCAAAGGCGATCGGCTCTAGGTGACTGTATCCAGCTTCAATTTTAGATAAGTCCAACACCTCATTAATCAGACTGAGGAGATGGTCACCGCTGCGCTGAATGGTTTGGAGATCGGCCTGTTGGGTCGTAGAAAGGTTAGCATCGTGTGCCATTACCTGAGTGAAACCCAAAATCACATTGAGGGGGGTGCGCAACTCATGACTCATATTCGCCAAAAAGCTACTTTTAGCTAAATTAGCGGCTTCGGCGGCTTCCATGGCTCGTTGCAGTTCCAGTTCCTTGAATTTGCGATCGCTGATGTCGCGCTGGGTGCCAATCATGCGTAAGGGTCGCCCTGCGGCATTGCGACTCACAACCTTGCCATAATTTGCGACCCAGAGCCAGGTGCCAGCCTGTGTGCGCATCCGGTAGTCGAGGGTGTAACTGATGGCACTATCTTGCAAATGGGCTTGCAAGCGTTCAATCACCCAGATTTTGTCATCCGGGTGAATCAAATTCACCCAACTCGCAAACGTGTCGGGTATGGCGGTCGTATCGTAGCCTAAAATTGCCAGCCAGCGGGGACTGTAATACACGGCATCAGTGACGAGATCCCAGTCCCATAAGCCATCCCCCGATGCTTCCAGGGCCAGTTGCAATTGTTCCTCATGCAACCGCAGGAGATCAGCCGTCTGCTCCCGCTCTGCTTCCAGTTGCACACGATCGCTGATGTCGCGATTCGTGGCACGCCGACCCAAATCTACTCCCTCTGGCCCCCACACAGGCTGACAAATGTGTGCCATCCATCGCACTTGCCCCGCCCGCGTCACAATCCGAAATTCAACCGACTCTGGATGGGTTGCCCGTTCACAGCGATGGTGCTGAAAAACGTTGCGATCGCTGGGATGAACGATCGTAGACATCAGGTCTGGTTGCGCCATGAACTCGGCTGGCGCGTAGCCCGTCATCCGTTCGCAGGATGGGGAAACATAGATCAACGAACCATCCGGAGCCTGCCAATATTCCCAGTTGTAGGTGAAGTCGATCGCCATCCGAAACTTCTCTTCACTCTGACGGAGCGCCTGTTCAATCTGCTGGCGATGGGTCATGTCTCGCGAAATGCAGAGGATCGACGTGATGGTTTGCGACTCAGATAGTTCGGGGGCGATCGCCATTTCAAACCACCGCTCCCCTTGCAGCGTCGGCACTGTAAACTCAATCGTCTGCTTCTGCCCTGTCGCCAAGAGTTTCTGGGCAGCGGCTTCCCAGGTATCGACCATAGTCTGATCCATGCCCAACTCCCGGCAGGTTTTGCCCAACAGCACTGCCGTCGGGATTCCCGTCACGTCGGTCAAGGCTGGACTGACATATAAGTGGCGGAGTTGCAGATCAAACCGTTCGATGATGTCAGGCGAATTTTCGACCAGATTTTGATATTGCTGCTGCGACGCGGCCAGCGCCATTTCTACCGCTTTGCGATCGGTAATGTCGGTATGTGATCCGGTCATCCGAATCACCTGCCCCGTCGGATCGCGACTCGCCTTACCGCGATCGAGAATCCATTTATAAGAACCATCGCGGCACCAGACCCGATGTTCGGTCACATAAAACGGCGTTTGCCCGTCCAAATGCGCCTGCACCGCCTGCCATACCCATTCGCGATCGTCAGGATGCAACAGGGCGAGGCGATCGCTCACCGACGTTCCCACTTCCGTCTCGTCGTAGCCCAAGATCTCGAAACAGCGAGGTGAGTAGACAATCGTGCCCGCCTGGATTTGCCAATCCCAAATGCCATCATTGTTGCCCGCCAGAGCCAGTTGCCAGCGCTCCTCGCTTTGGCGTAACGCCTGTGTGCGATCGTAAAGTTTTTGTTGCAACCGATAAACCAGGTAGGCGAGTCCGCCCAGGAGAACGAAATAAGCCAGAGCTGTGATCCAGCCCGAAACGCCATGCCACCAGAGCCAGTTTGGTAGACACACCTCTGGCAGCTCAGCGAACAGCTGAGGGTGCGCTGCACTGGCTTGAGACAAGGCTGAAACCATACGGCCTGAGGGTTCTTCCCGACCTAATCCCTGAATCATTTCGACCGCCATTGGCAAAAATTAAGGAAAAGTGACATCCGCAGTTGCAAGCAGATCATTCACATTCCATCAGCGTTTTATCGTGAAAGCAATTGCTTGTCGCCTGAGGATTTACGCAGCCTCACTTCAAAGTATCCAGTTTCGCAGCGGGAGTAGCAATAATCGCAAAAAATTTATTTTTATTTAATTGTCGAAAAACAAGCTCTACCTCGCCCCAGCTTAAGGTTGGTGGCTGCGCCGCAATTCTGTAATTTGGTCTGCCAAATCCAGGAGCGATCGGGGCATATTAGGACCCGTCAAAATCACATCCACATGGCGCGGCCGCTGATTCAAGCAGGCCAACACCTCAATTTCCGAAATCAGCCCAAAATGGATCGCCAAACTCAACTCATCCAGCACCACCAAGTCGTACTTACCTTCGCCGACGACTCGCTGGGTGTATTGCCATAACTCAGTCAGAGCTTGCAGTTCCGCCTCATCGACCGCAGGCGCGTCAATACAACGGGGCAGATTACACCGAATCCAATCTAAATTTTGTCCCAGTTGCACCGGATGTTCGGCTCCCTGAGTCATCCCACCTTTCAAAAACTGAATCACCAGCACGGGCGTTCCCTGGCCTGCTAGTCGTAAAGCTTGCGCCAGCACATTGGTGAAAAAACTGCGCTGCACGGATGTAAACACCTGCACCAATCCTTCAACCCGCAACGCTGGGTGATGACCAGATTCAAGGTGGGGTGCTTCTACCTGGGAAACCATACACAATGCCTGAATTCACACGACAAAAAAAAGTGGGGCGAATCATAAGTTACTGCTAACATGGTGAACCATTTCAGCAGGATCGCCCCAGAACGAACTAGCTAAGGAGCACTAGAAATTGGAATAGGCAAAATATAGCGTACTTTTGAGAATTTCCAACCTAATTCACGCTACATTTTGTGATCCGGTAGATGCGTATTTTTGTACCATAGTACATTTATAAACGAGTTCTGGCCGATCGCATCGCGAAGATTTTGCCATCCCCTGCTATCCTGGCTGATTGAGACACCCTAGAGGCATCCGCAATGGCTTGGCAGCGTCCCGATGGTCGGCAAGCAAATGAACTCCGCCCCATCCACTTTGAACGGCACTTTACCCAGTTTGCCGCAGGTTCCGTGCTAGCTAAATGTGGCGGCACCCAAGTGCTCTGTACAGCAACGATTCAGCCGAAAGTACCCCGGTTTTTGGAAGGCAAAGGGCAAGGCTGGCTGACGGCCGAATATCGGATGCTCCCCACTGCCACCGTCGAACGCCAGGAACGAGAATTTATGCGCCTCTCCGGGCGGACGCAGGAAATTCAACGGTTGATCGGTCGCAGTCTCCGCTCCACGCTGGATATGACCGCCCTCGGCGAACGGACTGTGATTGTCGATGCCGATGTGTTACAAGCCGATGCCGGGACGCGCACGACGGCCATTACGGGTGGGTTTGTCGCCCTCCAGGAAGCCATCAATAAGCTACTGGCAACCGGAGAACTGGAGCGATCGCCCCTGATCCACCAGGTCGCTGCCATTTCCATCGGCCTGATCGAAGATCAAGTCCTGCTCGATCTCAACTATCCAGAAGATGTCGCTGCCGACACGGACTTCAATGTGGTGATGAACGAGCAACTAGAAATTATTGAATTGCAGGGCACCGCCGAAGCAGGCGCGTTTAGCCGCACCCAACTGAACCAAATTCTTGATCTGGCAGAAGTCGGCATTCAGCAAATCCTGGAACTCCAACGCCAAGAATTTGCCGCTTAACCGGGTCACACCAGCGCTAACCTTCCAGTAGAGTATGTCAGGCAACGCCGTAACGCCCCAATGCTCCTTGCGTGGAGCATTGGGGCGTTACGGTATCCTCTGCGATCGCACAGCCCTTCAGCTGTGGAGCATGATGCTAATAGGCTGATTACTTCGGCAATGACTGAACCCAGGTGCGGATTAAGTCATTCACCTGATCGGGCACTTCATCATGGGGACAATGCCCCGCCCGCAAATAGTATTCCGTCAACTGGGGATGATAGTGGCGGAATTTTGCCCCGCGTTCCCGCGCATTAATCCACGGGTCAGCCTCACCCCAGAGCATCAGTAGGGGGGCTTGCAACTGGTTTAACAGCACATCCACCTTTTCCCCTTGAGGCGTGCGGAATACAGACGCAAATACCTGCGGCGCCCCCGGATCACAGGAAGGACGATAAATCTCTTCCACCAACTGATCCGTCACTGCGGTTTGATCCAAATACACTTTTTCCAACGTCTTCCGAATCAGCGATCGCTGCCGCACATACTGAAACAACAAAAAGCTGGCCCAATCCTGCTGAAATAAGGTACGCACAACATTCCCCATCACGGCTCGCAGGGGGTCGGGTTTGGTCGTACCCTGCAAGTCGGTAAATGGCCCAGCACTGTTAATCAACACCACACCCGCCGTAGACTCTGGTCGCTGCGCCCCGACACAGAGTGCGGCATACCCGCCGAGCGAATTGCCTGCCAAGATCGCGGGTCGCCCGATGACTTGAGTAATGAAGTCGTGTAACTGATCGCGCCAAACATCGCCACTGTATTGCCAAGCGGGTTTCGCCGATCGCCCAAAGCCCAACAGATCGATCGCCCAGACTTCAAACTCCTGGCTCAGCCCTGCCACATTTTTGCGCCAGTGATCGGTGGATGCGCCAAACCCATGAATCAGGAGTAAGGGGGGGCGATCGCGGTGCCCCTCACCCGCATGGACATAGTAAATTGGCTGGGGGGCGGACGGTAGGGGTGCCGCTGCTTGCCACTGCCAGTACTGCCCCGGTACTGCCTCTGCCTTTGCCAGAACTTGCATACATCCCTTGCTGAGAACATCTTTAAGTAGTGTAACAAAAGTCCACTAGCTCCAGTTCCCTAACTCCAGTCCACAGCCGCCATACCTAGTTGCAGGGTGCCCAGACCGAGATCTTGAGGCGAGAGGGCATGGGCTTCAAAAATTGCCAGCATGTCCTTAAATTGAGGATTGCCGCGAGACGCGCCCGTCATCCCTTTGGCGATGATTAGACCACAGTAGCCCTTGGTTTTCTTGCAACGCTGATCCCATTTTTTGCGAGCGGCAATATGCCCCGGATCTTCTTCACCAAATTCGCCGAACAGATGCAAATCGCCATTCCCGGTTTGGAGTAGCCCAATATCATAGCGATCGCCCATCAGGGGATCTTCTCCTGGGTTAAAACAAATCGCCTGCAACCCGCCCAAGTTCTTCAATTCCTCAATCAGCGCTTTCGCTTTCGGGCGCGAGGTCTGAATCATGATCACGGGTAAGCCATCCCCTGCCTGCGTGACGGATTGCGGCTGGTAGTGTTCTGCCCCCACCCGCAATAATTCCAGCACATCCCAGGGCACCATCCCCAAACTGAGAAAGGAATTTTCCGGCACCAGGTCATTCCGAACCGCAGGCAACAGCGACTCCCCATCGTCGTCTGGCCCTTCCATTTCCAGCAATTCCGCCGCCAAATCTGGCACCGTCGCCACTTTCACCGCCAGGGTTTCGCCCTCGCCGTCCAGCAAGGGAATTTTGTAGCGACTGGAAACCGTGGGGAAAGCGTCATTCTGCAACTTCTGGCGATGCTGCCGGACAAACCGATGCAAGGCTTCCAGACAAATGTAGGCAGTCGCCGCTTCATCCTCATATAAAAAGGTGCGGAGTCCTTCCAGAGGATGCAAATTGCCAAACACGGGTTCAACTTCATCCGCACTGGGGGGAATGCCAATCGGGAAGGGGCGATCGCCCACGGCTTCCGGCTCCGACTCAAAGGTAATAAACAGACAGTCCTGTCCCAAAAAGGCTTCCTGCATCTGCTCCAGGGATTCTTGCGCGAGGGCACGTTGGCGAAATTGCCGGAGCGAGTCTACCGAGCGATACAGCAGCACGCCAAATTCCATCCCCAACATCCCCATCACCGAGGCATACAAGATTTGCACGTCCCAGCGATTCACTTCGATCGCCACCACTTCATGATCTGCCAGCACTTCCCAGGGGGCATCGTCCCAAATCTCTTCGGCCTTCGCAATTAAGGGTTCGGCATATTTCAAGGGCAAATTCGGCGGACGGCTACCCATTGATTCTTGCAAGCCGCGAAAAATCTCATCAATCAGGGGCAATTCCGGCGCGTATTCCAGGGTGATGTCTAAGTCTTGCAACACGCCCCGTAGAAAAAACTGCAATTCGCGATCGCGCACCACAATCTTTTTCGGGCGGGCGGGTGTCCCCGGATTGTGGGGCTGTTCCATTGCCTTCAACAACGTGCGCACCACGGCCTCTGACCCCGTCTGCAAGGTGACGACATCCATCGCCCGGACCATCCCCTGACTGCCATCCACCCAGAGGATACAATCCCCTTCCGGCGGCAATTCGGCATCCAACTCCATCCAGTTGCCCGATTGCGAATTCGTGATCAACCGTCGGCGATCGCCTTCCCACACACTGGGAATTTGCTTCAACTGTTGCAGGCGGCGCAGCGTGGAGTGATTCAGTGCAGTCATAGACAGACACAAGGGAGAGCGGTTAATCCTACCCCACAGTTCATCCCCAGTGCAAGGCACTCATGACTGAACGAGGCGCAGTAGATATACATCTTACAGCGGTGGTTCTCTCGGTAGCGGTGTCCAGTCATGAGAGTTAATTCAGCGATCGTTAGCCCAACCTGAATTGTCTACTCGCAGCCCTCCAGTCGGATGAATTCAATCCTCCGTAGCACCCAGGCTGGAACGGAGTGATCTATGCTGATAGAGAAGGTCTATCAAATTTTGCTTACAAACATTGCGATTGCCGGGAGTTTACGACCCATGACACAAGCGACTCAGGCTCAACAACGGGGAATCCAAATGACGGAAGCCGCCCTCAACCATGTGCTGATGTTGCGGCAGCAACAGGGGACTGACCTCTGCTTGCGGGTTGGGGTACGCGGTGGCGGTTGCTCTGGAATGTCCTACATGATGGACTTTGAAGATCCCAGCAACATCCAACCCACCGATGAAGTGTACGACTACGAAGGGTTCAAAGTCGTTTGCGACCCCAAGAGTATGTTGTATCTCTATGGCTTGGTGCTGGACTACAGCAATTCCTTAATCGGCGGTGGTTTCCAGTTCACCAACCCCAACGCCAACCAAACCTGCGGCTGCGGCAAATCCTTCTCAGCTTAAAGTCATTTGTTGCTGGCAGTCGGGTTTCGGCTACGCTCAACCCTCGTTCCCTGGCGGATTGAGCCTGCTTCTTGGTGTCGGTTGGGTTGAGGTAACGAAACCCAACACTGGCAAGGTTTCCGCGATCGCCAACCCCTCCGAATATTTGATCTCATGCTGAAGTGAGTGGCGATCGCGATCGACTGAGCCAAGGCGAATAACCATTTGCCCCTACCGCAGTGATTTGACGTGTGTAGTTGGCCTTTCAATGGGTATCACCCAGCGATCGCGCAGTTCTAGATTGACCGTCGATCCCAGACAAAAGTGGCAGCGATCTACGTTACGATGACAGATCGCAGTCACGGGTTGAAGCGCCTGCTGCCACTGCACTGGATCTTTATTTTCAAGTTTTTATGACGCAAACTGTAGATTCACTATTTGACGAGGGCATTGAACGCTATAAGGCGGGTGAATCGCCGGAAGAGCTGATTC
Source organism: Cyanobacteriota bacterium (assembly GCA_027482985.1). GTDB lineage: Bacteria > Cyanobacteriota > Cyanobacteriia > Leptolyngbyales > Leptolyngbyaceae > JSC-12. Next base: position 548 of record JAIXVO010000260.1, on the reverse strand, counting down.
CGGTGTTTAAAGAAGTCTGCGATCGCGCCCCCAAAAGTAGCCCTGCCTGGACTTGTCTGGCGTGGCTCTACTTGCTCACGGACAAACCCAGCAAAGCATTTGAGGCCGCCCAGCGAGCCGTTAAACTCAACCCGCAAGATCCCCAAGCGCGAGTGAATTTGAGTCTGGCGATGCTGGAAGCCGATAAGAAAGGCGTGCGGCAGCATATTGAAATTGTGCAGCAGATCATTTTAGTCGCCGCCGAACTGCGGGAAGAAATTGAGCAAAACATTCAAGATGGCTTGACCCGGAAGCCGGATTGGAAAAGTTTGCAACGAGTGAAAAACTGGTTGTTTGAGTAGGAGTACTGGCAAAATTATGGTCTCAACCGAGCAACTGCAAACCTACGGCGTGTGGGCGGGCTACTTCACCATTTTCTGTGGCATTCTCGCCGGACTGGGCTACCTCTTTCAGTGGGGCATTCGCTTCCGACTAGTCGGAATTACAGGCTTCATGGGCGTACTCACGTCAGGTCTATTCGCCCTCAGCCTGGGGTTATACAATCGCCC
>JAIXVO010000378.1 GCA_027482985.1 Cyanobacteriota bacterium | reverse complement strand
CAGTTCTCCCCATCTACACCCCAGTTAACAGGCATTTCCCAAACGGCGCATGACCTGCCGGGTGAACTTTCGATCTTTCTCTGGTCTGTCCAACGAACGACTTACTTGAAAGCCTTTCGCTGGGCGGCAACTCCCCTCCCGCACGAACAAGACATCCTACGATACCTGATCATTGCGATTCGGCAACAATTTCCCAATCAGTATCCCGCACCACCCGCGATCGATCTGGACAAAACCACCATTTTCGAGGCGCTCAGCGATCGCTACCCGTTGACGGTCAAGTACTTCCAAAAAATGCCCACTGGCGAGTACGACCTCACCCGCGTCTACTGGTGGGAACAACGCTGGCGCGACAGTGTGAACCATCCGCAGCAACCCAAACAAGTCCTGTTTGCAAGTAAGGCAACCTCCGACCCCGTTCGGCTGAGCGCTCAGGTCGAAGCCCAAACCCCAACCTCCAAACCTACTTTCGATCTGATTTACGTCGGGGGTGCCCTGGGTGTGATCCACGCGGCGGCAATGGCGCGCTTGGGTTACAAGGTGTTGTTGCTGGAGCGGATGCCGTTTGGCAAGATGCACCGGGAGTGGAATATTTCCCGGAGTGAGTTTCAGAATGTGATTGACCTGGGATTATTTACGCCGGAAGAATTTGAGAACATCATCGCGCGGGAATATATTGACGGGTTTCACAAGTTTTTTGATGCCAATAATCCGCCCCAGGCCAAAGCTCCGGTTTTACATACGCCGACTGTCTTGAATGTGGGGCTGGATGCTGAGGCGCTGCTGCGGGTCTGTGGCGAAAAGCTGCGAGCCTGGGGGGGCGAGATTTGGGACGAAATGGAATTTGTCCGGGCGGACATTGAACCGACGCAGGTAGTAATTCGAGCGGTGCATTTGCCGACCCAGACGCAAAAAGCTGTGACGGGGCGATTGTTGGTGGATGCGATGGGGACGGCTTCCCCGATCGCGTGGCAATTGAACGGCGGGCGGGCGTTTGATAGCGTTTGTCCGACGGTGGGAGCGGTGATCTCCAGCGGGTTTGAGCCGGGGGTTTGGGATGCGGACTATGGGGATGTCCTCAATAGTCATGGCGATATTTCGCGGGGACGGCAACTGATCTGGGAACTGTTCCCGGCAGCAGACGAGGAATTGACCTTTTACCTGTTCCACTACCATCAGGTGAATCCTGCCAATCCCGGTTCTTTGCTGGAAATGTATGAGGACTTTTTCACGATTCTGCCGGAATATCGCCGCTGTGACATGGATGCGCTGGTGTGGAAGAAGCCGACCTTTGGCTACATTCCGGGGCATTTCAGTGTGGGCGATCGCGATCGGCGGGTGGCGTTTGATCGACTGGTAGCGATCGGGGATGCGGCTTCGCTGCAATCGCCCCTCGTCTTTACCGGGTTTGGCTCCCTCATGCGGAACCTACCCCGACTCACCTATCTGCTGGACATCGCCCTCAAACACGATCTGCTGACTGCCAATCACCTGAACCAGATTCGCGCCTTCCAGAGCAACATTGCCGTCACCTGGCTATTCTCGAAAGGCATGATGGTGCCCACCGGGAAATTTATTCCCCCTGCCAGAGTGAATTCGATGCTGAATACGTTCTTCGGCATCCTCACCACGGAACCGCCGGAAGTTGCCGAAACGTTCATCAAAGATCGGGTCAGTTGGCTGACGTTTAACCGACTGGCGTTGAAAGCCGCTTGGCAAAATCCCGCCCTGCTCCTGTGGATCTGGCAACTCGCTGGCCCCAAGGATTTAGTCCGCTGGCTGGGCAGCTATGTGGATTTCACCCTGAAGGCGTTTATCGCGGCGCTCTGTCAAGGTTGGTTTCCCCAATGGGTGCAGCAGCAGCAACCCTGGTTAGAACCCCGCTTTCCCGCTCTCTGGTTCTGGCTCATGGCTCAAGCCTACGCCATGACCGATGGCATGGGTCAACCGCAAGTGGTCACCCGCCGCGAACCCAAACCCACAACGCCACCAACTCGTCCTAAAGCCAAAATTGGCAGTGAAGCGGGTTAATTGATTGGAACCGCGATCGCGCTTTTTGGGGAGAACCCGCAACCCTTTCAAGCGTTTATGTCAGGTGATAGCAAGGAGCGTGATATGGACAAACCCGTCATCGAAGAAGTGGTTGAGCAATTGCAGACCATGCCTCAGCATTTGCAATGGCAAGTTCTTGAATTTATTCGCGCATTGGTTAAAGCAGAAGTTCGAGGCACTCCAGGTCAGCAATTGTTACATTTCGCAGGTTCAATTCCGGCTGCTGATCTCCAGTTAATGCAGGCAGCGATCGCGCAAGATTGTGAATAGATTTGTAGGTTGGGTTGAACATCGTGAAACCCAACACAATCTCAGCCTTGTTGGGTTACGCTGTCGCTAACCCAACCTACGAGAGAATCGGTGTTTCAGAAGCTTTATGAGTCAATCAATTGCGATCGCTGAAATCGTTCTTGGATAGCCGTGCTAACAGTAGATTTGTAATTGATGGATTGATCAGCATCAGCTTGAATACAACCAACGAATCCCGATGCTTGAAATATCTCTAGTGCCGATCTGGGCGCTGTTTCTACTTGCTGATAATAGACATCGATCGCCGCCTCAATCATGGCTTTAACATCTTGTCGATCCGTT
>JAIXVO010000288.1 GCA_027482985.1 Cyanobacteriota bacterium | reverse complement strand
TACCGTCCTGCGCTACCTCTCCACGGTGGGCAACTGGTTCACAGAACCCAGCATTCAAATGTCCGGGATGCGGTTGGGCAACGCGTACCTGCGCCCCCTCCCCGGCAGAGGCGAACCCAGACCCTTCATTCGGGTCATGGTGCATTCCGAATCTGCCGTCCAGCCGCGATCGTCCTACGATCTGTTCCGCAAGTTCAATTATTTGGATTGCTCCCAAATGCGCACCGACAACGGCAAAGGCGGCACCAATAGCGTCTCCCTGCGTCTGACGCAACTCACCGCATTACCCATCGATCTGCTCAATACCCTGTTTTGCCTGCTCAAACTCAACCATCTGGATGTCCATGGTGGCTATTTCCAGGTGAATACCCCCTCATTCCGCATCATCAAATACATCCTCACCTCTGGCAACAAACCTGACGAAGACGTGAAACAGACGATTCAAACCCTCGCCTATCCCAGCATCCTATTTTTGCCCAGCCAACGCTGGTTGATGGCGGGAACGGAGGCGGGCGATCGCGGGAAAACGGCGTGAAGCGAGGGGGTTTGTTTACCCTGTCAAGCCTATTCCGCCTACTGCCCTCTGCCTACTGCCCTCTGCCTATTCTGCTGGCGGCGCGTCTTCTTCAGCTTTTTCTGGCTTCAAGAGAGGGAACGCAATCACGTCGCGGATGCTGGGGCTGTCGGTGAGGAGCATGACGAGGCGATCGATGCCAATGCCTAACCCGCCAGTGGGAGGCATCCCGTGTTCCAGGGCGTTGAGGAAGTCTTCATCGACGCTGTGGGCTTCCAGATCGCCAGCGTCCTTGCGGGCAGCTTGGGCTTCGAGGCGTTGGCGTTGATCGATGGGGTCAGTCAACTCGGAAAAACTGTTGGCGGTTTCCCGTCCGACAATGAATAACTCAAAGCGTTCGACTAAGCCGGGTTTGGCACGATGGGGCTTAGCCAGCGGCGAAATTTCGACGGGGTAATCGAGGATGAAGGTGGGTTGGATCAGCGTGGTTTCCACCGTTTGCTCAAAGGCTTCATTCAGCAGTTTGCCGATCGCCTCACACGCCTCAACCTGCTGCAAACCAGCAGCTTGAGCAGCAGCTTTGGCCTCCTCCAGACTGTCAAACTGGCTGAAATCGATCCCCGTCTTTTCCTGCACCGCTTCGTGCATCGTGATCCGTCGCCAGGGGGGAGTCAGGTCGATCGCCGTGCCCTGGTAGGTAATCTGCAACGTGCCCAGCACATCCTGCGCCGCTGTCGTAATCAGCGTTTCCGTCAGGGTCATCATGTCGTGATAGTCGGCGTAGGCTTGATAGAGTTCGATCGTCGTAAATTCGGGGTTGTGGCGGGTGGAGATGCCCTCGTTGCGGAAAATTCGGCCCAATTCAAACACCTTCTCAAAGCCGCCGACGATCAGCCGCTTCAGGTGCAACTCGGTGGCGATCCGCAGGTACAGATCCATGTCCAGTGTGTTGTGGTAGGTGATGAAGGGACGCGCTTCAGCACCGCCCGCTTCCGACTGCAACACGGGAGTTTCAATCTCGATGAAGCCCTGCTGATCCAGGTAGCGGCGCATGGAGGCAGTAATCAATGCTCGCCGCCGGAAGGTTTCCCGCACCTCAGGATTGACAATCAAATCCACATAACGCTGGCGATAGCGTTTCGCGACATCGGTTAAGCCATGCCATTTGTCCGGCAGCGGCAATAGGGATTTCGTCAGCATGGCATAGCGATTCACATAAACCGACAGTTCGCCTTTCTCCGTCCGCTTGATGGTGCCCACCACCCCGATGATGTCCCCCACGTCCGTCAGTTGTTTGAGATGCTCAAAGGCTTCCGGGTCAGTCTCAGCCATGTGTTCCTGGATGCGGTTTTTATCCAGGTAAAGCTGAATCGTGCCCGTCTCATCTTGCAGCGTAAAAAAGGCCAGCTTGCCAAATACTCGCTTGGCGATCATCCGGCCCGCGATCGCCACTTCCAGCGCCACTTCTGACCCACTGGCTAAGTCGGCGTACGTCTTCTGCAATTCCGCCGCATGGTGCGTCACTTCCCAGCGATACCCATAGGGCGTATAACCTGCCTGTTTCAGTTGTTCAATTTTGTCGAGCCGAGTGGCCCGAATTTCTGCTAAAGTGCTGGGCGCTTCGGGCTGTTTGCGTTGATCACGAGCCATAAAATTTAGGTCACTAACAGCAAGAGGATAGGCGAAAGCAGGCGGGCAGTTCCAAACCAGCTGCGATCGCGACTGCAAAGCCTCATTATACGGGGAGGAAGGGAGGGGGAGAAAGGGAAAGGGAGGGAAAGAGAGGGAGGGAGGGGGAGGAGTTAGGAGGCAGGAGGCAGGAGGCAGGAAGGGAGAAGGCGGGAGGCGGGAGGGAGAGGGATGCGTCGTTGGGAAGGAGCGGGGCGGACCATGCCTGGGGAGGGGGGCCAACGGCAACGTTCTACGCACCTTTAGCATTTCATTCCTGGAGAAACGTACCAGCGACAGCCTCTAGAAACCACCCCACCTGACCTCCCTCACCTCCCTCACCTCCCTCCCTTTCCCTTCACCACAACTTTATCCTTCGTTCTCCGGATGACCTCGCTATCTGGAGGAAGAAGGGAATGGTAGATGCACCCTGATTGTTGCCCTCAGCCAAAAACTGGGGGCTTTATTAATGCGTTGAAATACTTAAATTTGGGGCATCCAAAATTTTTTGCGAAATGTTGTTATGAAGGGATTCGTTCGTGGGTAACTTACGTTCAGGAGTTTGAATCCACTCGACCCCGCGCCCTAATTGAAGGAGAAACCTCGCAATGAAGACTGAATTTAAAGCTAAATTCCTGAGCCACATGATCCAACGCAAAAAGGGTGACAAAGGTTTCACCCTGATTGAACTGCTGGTTGTAATCATCATTATCGGGATTTTGGCCGCGATCGCTCTGCCCGCGTTCTTGAACCAAGCCAACAAAGCCAAGCAATCGGAAGCCAAGCAATATGTGGGTGCCTTGATGCGCTCCCAACAAGCTTACTTCCTGGAAAAGAGTGCCTTTACCGATCAATTTACAGATCTGGCTAAACCTGTTGCTAGCCAGACGGAAAATTACAAATATGTAATGACTAAAACTGCTGGGACTGATGCCATCGTGAACGTTCAGGGAAATACTCTGAAGCCACCTTTAAGAAGTTACATCGGGGGTGTCGCTTTGACTTCAGCGGGTGGTACGTCTAACGAAACAACAACGAGTGCCCTAATGTGTGAAATGAAGCAACCGGGTGTAGACGCAACAGCGTTGGACAATGCTGGTATCACTGGTCAAGATTGTGGTGGAACAAGAGAAAAAGTGGGTGGTTAAGTCAAAATCGGCTTGACCAAGTCATTGATTTCTTTTGTCAGGAGAGGGTGCATTAAGCTCTCTCCTTTTTGCTTTTAAATGTGGCTGATTGGTTTCTCGGCAGAATTGCGTCACCATATGCGGTTCTGCCCAGTGCGGTTTTGTACCTAGTCGGTTGGTGTTCAGGACTCCCCCAAAGGGCTGGCTCCTACCAATCGAGGGATCTTTCATGCCGACTGTTGATCTAGGAGGTGGGCCACTGTGAGGGATAGATTGTCAAAGTAGGGAGCCGCGATCGCCTGTGCGCCTGTAAAAACTTGTTCTTCGTACAATCCTTCCACCCACTCCAGTACCGTTACTTGCTGTTGCAGTGGATCGACAATCCAATATTCCGGAATTTGGCGGGCGGCATATTCCGATCGCTTGTACCGATAGTCGCGCTTTTCCTGTCCTGGACTGACGATTTCTATCACCAGTAACGGCGGCGGCATATCCAGCAACACCGTCGATCGCCGCGCTCCTGTGAGTACCGTTGCTAACTCCTCCGACAGCACCATCAAATCAGGCACCCGCGTTGTAGCTTGCGATCCACTCACCACAATTTCTGTTTTCAAGCTCAGTCGTGCGGGGGGCATACCCAATTGCAGAAAATAGGCCAGTAAAATCATGGCAATGCGCCGATTCAGTTCACTTTCAGGCGGCATCGCCAGCAGGACTCCATTCTCCAGTTCATACAAGGTGTCGGTGCCATCGTCGTACTGCAAGTATTCTGTCAGTGTCATGTTGCGGGTGGAGATCGTCATGGTTGATTGACCTCTAGCAATTGGTCAACCGTCAGGGATAGATCGCTGAAATGGGGAGACGCGATCGCCTGTGCGCCTGTAAAAACTTGTTCTTCATATAGTCCTTCCACCCATTGCAATACTGTCACTAGCTGTTGCAGTGGATCGACAATCCAATATTCCGGGATTTGGCGGGCGGCATACTCAGATCGTTTGTACCGATAGTCGCGCTTTTCCTGCCCCGGACTGACGATTTCTACGACCAGTAACGGTGGTGGCATATCCAGTAATACGGTCGAGCGCCGCGCTCCTGTTAATGCCGTGGCTAACTCCTCCGAGAGCACCATTAGATCAGGCACCCGCGTTGTGGCTTGCGATCCACTCACCACAATTTCGGCACCAATCCGGAGACAGTAGAAGGGGATGCCTTGTTGTAGAAAGTATGCAAACAGGAATGAAGCAATCCGCTGATTCAAATCACTTTCAGGCGGCATGGCTAGCAGGACTCCATTCTCCAGTTCATACCAGGTGTCGGTGCCATCGTCGTACTGCAAGTACTCTGTCAGTGTCATTTTGCGGGTGGCGATCGTCATGATGGGTTGACCTCTAGCCTGGAACGCTGCGCGATCGGTTGTCTAATAGGATAGCGCTGTCCGCGATCAAAGAAATCGGGACACTGCCTGGCAATGTCCCGACGGATGGAGTGAATCAGCGGAATGCTAGATCACGGTAAAGTTGCTGGCAGCGAGCGTGCTGGATTGCACACCGGAGAGAACTGCCAGGGTTGCATCACCAGAGCGGATTTGGGTATCCAGCCCAGATTGCAGCAGGGTGAGACGACCGAAAGTGAGACCGCCAGAGAGGGCAATGCGATCGCCCTCTGCCAGATTGAAATCGGCAATGGTATCGGTGCCTGACCCACTGGCCACCACGAAGGTATCGGCACCCGCGCCGCCCACTAACGTATCGTTGCCGAAGCCGCCCCGCAGGAAGTCATCCCCAGCCAGCCCGACCAGTTTGTTTTTGCCAGCGGTGCCCATCAGGACATCATTGCCAGCGGTGCCGAGGGTGGTCAGCGTGGGTGTCACCTCAAACTGACTGACGATCGCCGGAGTGCGACTGGTGATGGCCGCCGGATTCGCCAGCAATTCCGCTTCCGTGTAGGGCGGAATGCCGTAGGTGGTGACGGTCAGTTTTTGAGTGTCTTTGTCCACTTCAAACTGCGTCCAGCCGTAGGTGTGGGTGGCGACGTAATCACCTTGCAGCAGGCGAGCATCGATTTTGCCAGCAGCGATCGCCAAATTCGCATCCAGGCCAACGGGGTCATAACCGAGGGGTTGCAAGCCGGAGTTGATCACCTGTTTGATGAAGGCATCTTTCCCGGCGGGGGGCAGGACATCGTAAATCGCTTTTTGTTGTGGGGTGATCACCCCAGCGGCAACGCCCAGTTCGGCGACCGTGGGGCCAAAGGGCGCATCAAAGGCGACAGAACCTGTGGTGATTTCAAAGGCACTGGTGGCAATTTGAGGGCCACCGGGTTGGGTCTGGTAGGTGAGGTTGTTAGTCACGGTGCCGTGAATATCTGCTGCAACAAACACCACATTCGTAATATCGTTGTCGGTGATGAACTTGAGGATTTCCGTCCGTTCGGCGGCGTACCCTTCAAAGCGATCGCTGGCGGCGAGGACACCCAAATTCTGAATCGGTTCCGGCACCACAACAT
>JAIXVO010000635.1 GCA_027482985.1 Cyanobacteriota bacterium | reverse complement strand
CCGTCCGTCTGCGTGCCCTGGAGGAGGGCAAGACGCTGTATATGGCAGTCCCCCGGCTGACAAATCAGCGCTGTTTTGTCGAACTCACGGCTACCGATTTGGAGGCTAAAGGCGTTGCGCTGGAAACGGCTGCAACGATGCGAAAGGCCTTAATTCATGGGCGCTTAGTCAGTTTTGAGGAAATGCACCCAATTGATTTGGTGATTGTTGGTTGTGTGGCTGTCACGGTGGAAGGCGGACGCACGGGTAAAGGGGCTGGCTTTGCCGACCTGGAACTGGCGATGCTGCAACTGTTTCAGCGAGTGACCGCTAACACTCCCGTGGTCACGACTGTCCACCCGCTGCAACTGGTCGATCCGACTAGACTGCCGATGCAATCTCACGATTGGGCACTGGATTGGATCGTTACGCCCGCTGCCACCATCCCCACCCACACGACGCATCCCCGCCCCACGGGACTGCAATGGGACGCGATTCAACCGGATCAGTATCAAAAAATCCCGATTCTGCGCCAATTACGGGCGGAGCATGACCAATAGATCGCCTCTTTACCATCGAAGCGTGGAAACGATGCGTGACGCTCCGCTAACGGCATCCGACGCGGAATTGTCGGTTCCAGTTGGTCTCTAATCGATCGCCGTCATCTCAAACACGTGGTAACCCCAGGCGGGTAAGTCAAAGTACACGCCTTGAGTCAGGAACAGGTCGCCGGGGCGATCGTAAACGGCAGTCCCCATCAGATCAGTGAGTTGATAGGTCTGGTCGGCCAGGTCACCCGCGCCGGGAATCTTGAGATAGCACTGACTCTCATGATCTGCGTAGTTGACGATCACCAGCAGATGAGAGCTATCTTTGCCGCGCCAACAACAGGCAATGAAATCATCGGAACTCCAGTTGTCGTGCCAGGCGGGGTAACAGTCTGCCAGTTGCCAGTTGCCGTCACGTACCAGCGGCAGACGCAAGCAGGCTAAGAGGTTTTGGTAAAAGCTTTGAATGGCGGGATCAGTTGGTTCATCGGGGCCGCGTTGCAGGTGAACGGAGATGTGATGTTGGAAGCCCTCTAATTGGCCTTGATGGAAGAATCGCAAACCGGGACAGAGAAAGGTGAGAATCGCAGCAGCCTGATGGACGTTGGGCGGGAAGCTCCCAGCGGCTCGCGGTTCATCGTGATTTTCTAAGAACCGAGCAGATTTGGCTTGATAGTCCAGATCCGCCCAGAAGTGTTCGCGGACGGGGCGGGCGTGTTGCTCCAGCAGGCGATCGTAGAGACGTTTGTCGTAGGTGTAATCAAACCCTAATTGTTGCAGCGGCCATTCCATATCCCAATACACTTCGGCCATGAACACAAAGCCAGGATGCTGGAAGCGGACTTTCGCGATCGCCTCCGGCCAAAACGGAGGCGCGGCAATGCCCCAGGTGCGTCGAAAAATCTCTGGCAGCACTAACATCGCCATGTCACAGCGCACCCCATCACAAAGTTGGGCAATGTTCAGCAATTCGCCCCGCTGCGCCGCTTGCAAAGCGGGATTGCCATAGTTCAATTGCACCGTATCACACCACCCCGCAAAGTAAGGATCACGGCCATAGGCCAAAATGCGATCGCCCATCTGACAATAGTTTTGCGGTTCCTGCGCCAGTTGATCTGCGGTGCCAGCTACATAAAATTCAGGATGAGCTGTCACCCAGGGATGATCCGGTGCCGTGTGGTTAGGCACAAAGTCCAGCATGACTTTCAGCCCTCGCTGGTGCAGGCGATCGCGGAGTCGTGCCATCGCCGCATTGCCCCCCATCGCTTGATGCACACTGTACCCCGTGACGGCAAAACAAGAGCCGCTCACATCCACATCCGTGAGGTCAGTCAACAATCGCTGGTAAACCGCCACCCATTCGGGATTAGTGCGCGAGACCTGCGGCGCTAATTCGCCCGTTTGCCACACGCCCAACCAATAAATCCAGTCAAACTCCAACTGCACCCAGGTATCCAGGGCACTGTCGGGAATGTCATCCAGGGTCGCGGGACGACCCAGCGATCGCGTCAATTGTTGTAACCAGACTCGCGTATTGACCTGATACAACGTGGGGTAAAGGGGGGTTGCCATGGGATGTCTCCAGCGCAGTGAAGGGAGATGAACGAGGTGAGACCTGACCGCATATCCCACTTTCGGTCTGCGGAATAATATACCAGGGTGCTGATTCAGTGCTAGCCTGTTTCAAAATATCTTCATAAGCTTGCACATACTTATTTACATCAGTATTCTTCCATTGATGCGTTTGTACATTAATGGCTAAAAATTTTTAGTTTTTTAACGCCATTCCATCCCGCTATTCAGCGTTTCTTCTGGCGATTTTACGATCTGTGCCAGCCGATTTTCAGCTCACTGATGCGATTGTTCCCATGTTGTTCCGGACCAAACACCACCGGTGGAATCGTGTGTTAATCCGATTGGTGCAAAGCGCGTCCGATGGGAGTCGCCAGATCCGGTCGTCCCGCGGCAATCAAGGCGCGATCGCGAATGCGGCAAGAATCACACACGCCACAGGGTTCGCGATCGCCCTGATAACAAGACCAGGTGAGTTGAATCGGAATGCCCAACTGTAACGCCCGCACCACGATCGCTTGCTTCGTCTCGGTCAATAGCGGGGCAATAATTTGCGGTGCCCGTCCCGCCAATCCTGCTTTTGATGACAGACTCGCCAGTTGCTGTACCGCCGCCAAATACTCTGGCCGACAATCGGGATATCCGGAGTAATCCACCGCATTAATCCCCAGGTAAATCGCCGCTGCCCCGCGTGCCTCCGCCAGCGACAGCGCGATCGCCAAAAACACCGTATTCCGCCCCGGCACATAGGTAATCGGAATCACATTCTCCTGGAAGCCCCCCGTCGGCACCGCGATCGCCGGATCCGTCAACGCCGATCCGCCCCATTGCGACAGGTTGACCTCCAAAATCACATGCGCTGCAATACCCAAGTGCTCAACGATCTGTTTCGCAGCCTGCAACTCTTGATCATGCCGCTGCCCGTAAAAGATGGAGAGTGCAATCACCTCATACCCATCCGCGATCGCCTGTGCCGCCGTTGTTGCAGAATCTAACCCCCCAGACAGTAAGACAACAGCTTTCGGCATCGAACAGGACACTCCAGCGCAATCAGCATGGTTGATTTTAGCAGTGATTGAGGGGGGAGGAAGGAGGAGGGAGGGAGAGGGAGAGAGGCAGGAGCTAGGAGTCAGGAGTCAGGAGTCAGGAGGGAAGACAATCGTAGAGACGCGCCGCTGGCACGGCTCCAAGGAAGACCAATCGTAGAGATGCGCCGCTGGCACGGCTCCTGCCCAGAATCAGGGGTGTACTCCTCGCCCACCTCGCCCTAACAAATCCCTATGTCTCCCCACGGACTCCGACGGAGACGTGCCAACGGCGCGTCTCTACAACCCTCACGCTTCTGACTCCGGCGGAGACGTGCCAGCGGCACGTCTCTACAATCCTCACGCTTCTGACTCCTGACTTCTGACTCCCTCCCTCTCCGTCGCATTCCTCCCCCTCCCTCCCCTCCGACAGAAATTCGCGCACATCGCTTGTAAATCCGTCCCCTCAGACGTTAGCATGGAGTCAGCGTCATCTTTTTTACCGATGGCGATGTTGAATTCTGACAATTACATGGACACCAGTCCAGTCCCACACAGTAGCAGCTTCCTGTAGCCTGTGAGCCTTGTCTCCCAGCGCGCGGGAGAATGAGGAGTAGGAAAGATGCTGACCCAGGAAGGAAGAGCCTCTCTGTCGGAAATTTCTGATTGGAACCGACTGAAACTGGAACTGAATCAGTTACCACCTGTGGATGTGGGGGATTTTATTGTCGATTTACCCCCCGAACGACGGGCGATCGCGTTTCGGTTACTGAACAAAGATCAGGCGACGGATGTCTTTGAGTATTTACCCCCGGAAGTGCGGGAAGACCTGATCGGATTGTTACATGCGGCGCAGGTGCGACACCTAATTGAAGATATGCGCCCGGACGATCGCGCTGAGTTATTTGATGAATTGCCCGCGGGGGTGGTGCGGCGACTCATCCAAAATCTCAGTCCCGAAGAACGGCAGGCGACGGCAACGATCTTGGGTTATCCCGAAGGGACAGCCGGACGGATTATGACAACTGAATATGTGCGGTTGCGGCAAGGGCTGACTGTCGCCGATGCCCTCAGCAAAATTCGGTTGAATGACGAAGATAAGGAAACGATTTACTATGCCTACGTCACCGATAACAATCGCAAGCTGACGCAGGTAGTTTCCTTGCGGCAATTGTTGTTCTCGTTGCCCAATGCGCTGATTGGGGACATTGCCAGCGATCGCGTGATCAAAGTGCGGACGGAAATGTCGCAGGAAGAAACGGCGCAGCTGATGAAGCGCTATGACTTGCTGGCGGTGCCCGTCGTTGATCGCGAAGATCGGTTGGTGGGCATTGTCACCATTGACGACATTGTGGATGTGTTGGAAGAAGCCGCCACGGAAGACATTCAAAAACTGGCAGGCGGCGGCGGGGATGAATCGGCATTGTCGCCCCCCTCTGTCACCATCCGGAAACGATTGCCGTGGTTAGTGTTGAATATTGGGCTGTATATTGGGGCGGCCAGCGCGATCGCGCCATTTCAAAGTACGATCGCCGTCGTCCCCGTGTTGGCTGTCATTATGCCCATTCTGGCGAACAGTAGTGGGAATGTGGCCTTCCAGGTGCTATCGGTCACGGTACGCGGCTTAGGCGTGGGAGAAGTCACCCCGGATGACACCTTTCGGGTGTTGCGGAAAGAATTGCTGGCAGGCATTGGCACCGCGATCGCCCTCGGCATCTGTCTGGCGTTACTCTCCCTAATCTGGGCGCACCCGGAAGAACGCTGGGTATCGCTAGTCGCAGGACTGGTGATGGTCACAAACATTTGCATTGCCTGCACCCTAGGCACTTTGCTGCCCATGGGCTTAAAACGGATCAATCTCGATCCCGCCCTCATTAGCGGCCCCCTCCTGACCACAACGCTGGATACAGTCGGATTTCTGACCTTCCTATCGCTCACCTCTCTAACCCTGAAATACTTCTTCTAAACCCAGAAGCGATCAGTAAGTCGCCCATTTATCGAACGACTTACCAACGGCAAGGTGAGAGGCGCATGGCCTGACAAATTTTATTTCTTATTTACCGCCGTAATAGAACGCGATTTCTTTGTCCTTCAAGGGCGCAAAATCGGCTGCGAGTAGCATTTGATCGAGTTCAGCCTGGGGAATGTGCTTGGCTCCAATCCGCACAATCCGCGATCGCATGGTGTTACTTACCCCGCTGCGTTGCCGTCCAGCTTCCAGCGCCATGACTTTCGTGTAAAGATCTAATTTGGCGACTGGTATTGGTGTACCATCAAAATCAATGCCCTGGGCGATCGCGACATCAATTGCATCTGCGCCAACGGTTTGGGTATTCGGTTCGGTCATAAGGATGAAACGGGTGACAACCTCAAAATTGTATCAACCTGTCTGAACCAATCCGCTGCTCTCAGCAAAATCGGCTAAACTAACGCCAAAATGGATACGCTTGAAGGACGGATGCCATGCCAAAGTTTCTCCATGTCGCAGATGTGCATCTAGGATTTGACCGCTACGACAGCAAAGAGCGGACGCTCGATTTTTACAAAGCATTTCGGGATGTGTTACAGAAATACGCGATCGCGGCGCGGGTAGATTTTGTCGTGATTGCCGGAGATTTGTTTGAGTATCGCCATCTCCAGCCCAACATTTTGAACCATGCCAAGGTGTGCTTGCAGGATCTCGCCACAGCGGGCATTCCAGTGATTGCGATCGAAGGCAATCATGACAACTGTCCCTATGGCATTACCACCAGTTGGTTGCGCTACCTGGCGGAATCCTACCAACTCATTTTGCTGGAACCCGATCGCGCTGAAACGGGCGAAACTATTTTTCTGCCGTGGGATGAGTCCGAAAAACGTGGCGGGTATATCGACTTGCCCTGTGGCGTGCGGGTGATTGGGTCACAGTGGTACGGGGCTTCGGCACCGGGCGCGATCGCCCAACTCGCTAATGCCGTCGAACAATTGCCGCCCCCCGCCGGACAAACCGTGATGCTATTCCATCATGGCTTAGAAGGCCAAATTGCCCGTTACCAGGGCGCTTTACGCTACAGCGATTTAATTCCCTTGAAAACAGCGGGCGTTGATTATCTGGCGCTAGGGCACATTCACAAGAATTACGCCGAGCAGGGTTGGATCTTCAATCCAGGGTCGATCGAAGCCAACAGCATGGAGGAAGGTGATTTTCAGCGGGGGGCTTATCTGGTGGAAATCAATCAGCGCGGAGAATTTCTACCAGAACTCAAGCAGGACTATTACCAGCGACCCATGGCGCGCTTAAAACTGACCACCCAAGGACAGGAAAGTTTAGAAGAGGTTGAAACTGCCGCGATCGCGATCGTTCAACAAGCCCTTCAAGCTGGCAAAATCAAGCCCGAACAGGCAGCGATCGTCGAACTCAAAATCGTCGGGCAGGTGG
>JAIXVO010000419.1 GCA_027482985.1 Cyanobacteriota bacterium | reverse complement strand
GCATAAGCGTCTACAATCTTTTGCCGCAGATCAAGGGAGTATGCTTTCATCTGACAGTTAAGAAAAGATTAGGTCTGTTCCTATTAGTTGTACCTCATTAGGGCGGGAAATGCTATATGTCGCGATCGCTCCCTCTTCCTCCCTTCATTTTCGCCTCACCCCTCCCTCTTCCTCCCTCCTATTCCTCCCCCTCCCTTCTCCCCCCAAATCCCTCCCCAGACAGTTAAACCCTCGACCTTTCCTCCACTATCGTTGGGCTAACACGTTGTATTAAGGAAAGTCACAGTGGTTCCTCTCAGAGACGATAACCCGACCCGCATTACGCCCTACGTTACCTATGGGCTGATTATTGCTAACGTTCTAGTCTTTCTCTATGAGCTGACCTTGGCTCCGCCAGAACTGGAGCACGTTGTGCGAGTTTGGGCCGTCGTGCCGCGTGAGTTAACCGCCAGCTGGTCGGGCACTGCCACTATGCATCCAGTGCCGGAATGGCTGACCTTGTTTAGTTCGCAATTCCTGCATGGGGGCTTTCTGCATTTGGGCGGCAACATGCTGTTTTTGTGGATTTTTGGCAACAACGTTGAAGAGTCCCTGGGTCATGTCAAATACCTCCTCTTTTACCTGGCCTGCGGTGTTTTAGCCGCTCTCACTCAATGGTTTTTCTCCGCTGACTCACCCGTGCCATCCTTGGGTGCCAGTGGCGCGATCGCGGGTGTCATGGGAGCCTACATCCTGAAATATCCCAATGCCAAAGTCCTCACCCTGATTCCCCTCGGCTTTATCCTGGCACCCATTCGGATTTCTGCCATCTTCTTCCTGGGGTTCTGGTTCGTGCAACAAGCTTTATATGGCTTGATTAGCCTCAATGCCCCCATGAACATCGGCATGCAAGGCGGCGGTATCGCTTACTGGGCCCATGCAGGCGGCTTTGTCTTCGGAGCCATTCTGGGTCCCTTGTTAGGTTTATTCTCCGACACCCCCCGCCGCAATAGTGTTGGCTCCTTTTAGAGGAAGGCAGAAGGCAGAGGGCAGAGGGCGAGATAGACTTTGGAGCTGTTTGCGATATGAATTGTCTGTGGTATAAGCGTCGGCGATCGCGATCATCTCCACCTTTACCATTAACCTCTGGTAGAGACGTGCCAGCGGCATCGTCTCTACGAGTATCTCTTCTTTCCTTCTGACTTCTGACTCCTTCCTCTCCCTCCCTTCCCCTCCCTTCATGTAAAATAAGGCGATAATTCTCACCACCCTGCAATCAATGGGTGCGATCGCCGGTGGACTACCAAACAGCACAGAACATTTTGATTCGTCAGGGGATGGATGCGGCGCAGCATCCGACCAGTTTGATTAGCGCTTTGCAGCAGGGTCATCCCCCCCAACCGGGACAGGTCACGGAAATTTTGTTGGCGCTCAAGGTGGTGTTGGAAGCACTGCGAGAAGCGACGACCCTCGATCGCGAATTGGCTTACTCCCTGTTTCTGCTGGCAACCCAGAGCCGTCATTGGTTTACAGCTGGACATCAAGCCGGGATCGAGTGGCCACCGTTGTTGGATGAAGATTTAGAACGCATCCAAGCTAATGTTCAAAGCATCTTTCGCGGTCATTAGAATCAGCGCTACACTCTGATCCATGCTGCAGTGATCAGCCGCGATCGCAGTGCAAAACTTGCTATAACCGGGACAAAGCGTTCGAGGTAGTGCTATGACTTTCGATACTAAGCTGCCAGCATCAACTCGCTTCGAAACTGCGGTGGCAGAAGTGCGAATTGTGTTGCAACACATTAGCTGGGAAACGTTCGAGCGCTTATTGTTAGAAGCCGGAACTCATCGGAACACTCGGTTTTATTATCATGAGGGCACTCTGGAAATTATGTCGCCACTGGCTCGGCATGAGGGCAGTAATCGATTTATCGAAAGTTTGATTACTGCGATCGCCGAAGAACTCGATCTCAATTTGCGTAAATTAGGCTCTTTAACTCTGAAGCGACGCGATCAGCAAATCGGCGGGGAACCGGATTCTTGCTATTACCTTCAGAATGAGCCGCTGATTCGGGATAAAGCAGAGATTAATCTAGACACCGACCAACCCCCTGATTTAGTGCTAGAAGTCGATATCACGCAGCCATCGAACCGCAGATTACCCATTTATGCCAATCTAGGCATACCAGAACTCTGGAAATATGATGGTAAAACCTTGCAATACTATACTTTGCAAGGCCAAGCTTACATTCAAGTTGAGCGGAGTTTGGCCTTTCCCTGGCTTCCTGCTGGCATCATTGAAGAATTTTTAGCCACGCGCTTTGAAATTGGTGAGATGGCGGCGTTGAAGCAGTTCAAAATTTGGGTGCGGCAACAAGTCCAAGCGAAGGCGGAATAGCAGACTTTGATCAGTGGTAGCGTAAGTCACGAATTGCGGGCAAAGAGATGTGATAAAGCTGTCAGCAGTGAGTTAAGCGGTTGAATCCATCTTATGTCTCGATATGTGCAAGCTGATCCCTATCCTTATCCTTACAATGGTGATTTGCGTCCCGAAAATACGGCGCTGATTGTGATTGATATGCAAACGGATTTTTGTGGGCAGGGGGGCTATGTCGATAAGATGGGCTACGATCTCTCCCTGACCCAAGCCCCGATCGCCCCCTTGAAAATCCTGTTAGCCGTGATGCGATCGCTGAATTACATGATTATTCATACCCGCGAAGGGCATCGTCCGGATCTATCTGACTTACCTGCCAATAAACAATGGCGATCGCGGCAAATTGGCGCTGGCATTGGTGATCCCGGCCCGTGTGAGCGCATTCTCGTGCGAGGCGAACCCGGTTGGGACATTATTCCCGAACTGGCTCCCCTCCCCGGTGAAGTGATCATCGACAAACCCGGTAAAGGCTCCTTCTACGCGACAGATTTAGATCTGGTACTCTCGCGCAACGGCATTGAGAACCTCATTCTGGCGGGTATCACGACCGATGTCTGTGTCCACACCACCATGCGCGATGCCAACGATCGCGGCTATGAATGCTTACTGTTATCAGATTGTACGGGTGCCACCGACTACAACAATCACTTGGCAGCGCTCAATATGGTCAAAATGCAGGGTGGCGTATTTGGGGCAGTTTCCGATTCAAATTATTTAATTGAAGCATTAAAAGCTTAAATGTATTGAATACTACAACTCACTCACCAAAGACCAACTTCAATCACAGGTGTGAGGTAGTAAGGAGACTCTTTTGAACCATCATCTTTCCACTAAAATCTCGCGTCGTTATGTGATGCGAGGGCTATTAGCCACGACTGCATTTGGAGTTACGGCAAAATTCGGTACAGGTTGTACTGCGACTAATAATGCACCCCCAGCGGCAGAATCTTCGCCCAGCGCGAAAAATCTAACCATTGGCTTCATTTATGTAGGGCCGAAAGATGATTATGGCTATAATCAAGCTCACTTTTTGGGCAAAGAAGGACTCAAAGATCCGGG
>JAIXVO010000077.1 GCA_027482985.1 Cyanobacteriota bacterium | reverse complement strand
TACAATCGGCGATCGCGGGAGACATTGATGATCGCAGTCAAATCTCTGGACGCGTACAAATTGGGCAGGGTTCTCGCTTAGTAAATTGTACGGTGCGGGGACCCGTCGTGATTGGGGAGAACTGCCATCTGGAAAATTGCTTTATTGGTCCATTCAGTAGCATTGCCGATGATGTGACTTTAATTGATGCGGACTTAGAGCATAGTGTGATTTTGCGGGGGGCGAAAGTCATTGGCATTCATCAGCGAATTGTGGATAGCGTGGTGGGTCAACGAGCACAGTTGAAGGTTGCCCCCCAGCGCCCCAAAGCATTGCGCTTTATGATTGGGGATGATTCTCAAATTGAATTGGCTTAATCAGTTCAGTTTAGTTCATACATTTCGCTGTTCCTCCTAGCTCCAGATTGAGAGAATCATGCATTGGACCGTCGCCGCATCATTTATTCATAACCCAGCAGTGGATGGGGACTGGTTACTGCCTTACATTCCAGGCGATCGCCATCAATTTACGATCGTTCCACATAGCGCACCGCTTGCGAATTGGCATAATCAGTCTTCCTCAGTCACGGGATACCAGCGATGGCTGCGTTATCTCAATCAGGGGAAAGCGGCTGTGAAGCAAACTCACGGTGGTGTGATTACAGTATTTCCGCAGTTGGCTTCCAGCGTAGGCATGTATCAGCAACTCTATCGCAAGCCAGTGCCGATTGTCGCCTGGTTGTTTAATGTCGGGAAGTGCTATCCCGGACTGCGGCAGCAAATGGCACGGCTGAGCTTACGAACCGTGACCCGATTTGTCGTCCATACGCGGCGAGAATGTGAGATTTACAGTCGTTGGTTAGGTTTGCCCAAGGAACTGTTTCAGTTTATTCCTTATCAAACCGCAGACATTCCGATGCAGTATGAGGAAAATACAACCGCTCCGTTTCTGGCAGCGATTGGGTCTGCCCACCGGGACTTCACCACGTTATTGGCAGTTGTGGACAAACTCAAGTTACCAACGGTGATTGCTTCGGGGCCGCGATCGCTAGCTGGATTTGACATTCCCAGTTGCGTGCAGACCCCATTCGGGATTGGCAAGCAGGAGTGTTTGCAACTCGCGCAGGAAGCCCGTGTGAATGTCATTCCAATGCGTTCTGATCCACTGATAACTGCGGCTGGACAGGTCACGATCGTGGAATCGATGCGGATGGGGCGGGCGCTGATTGTCTCCCGTTGTAATGGGGCAGAAGATTACATTATTCATGGTGAAACGGGTCTGCTGGTAGAACCGCATTCGGAAAAAGAGTTAGCGGCTGCGATCGAGCTCTTATGGCAGGATGAGGCACTCCGCAACCGATTAGGGCAGGCGGCACGCCAGTATGCGACCGAATACTTTTCGGATGAAGCTTCTGGTGCGGCTTTGGGTAATCTGTTGAATGCGATCGCCGATTCTAGTCAGGTGGAGCTTTCAGAAGTTTGGCAGGATCAACCGCATCAAGTGTCTAGTCAGCGCAACCGTTGACTGCGTCAGGGCTAGGAACCTGGAAATTGAGCCGAGCGATCGCGCGAACTGAATATTTAAGGTTGTTGATTAACGTTGTTAACTCTTGTGAATTAAAAGGTGAAATAGGTAAGTATGACTTTTTCTGCGCAAAATTCAGGTGTTAACTCGGAACGCCGCTTGCTGGTGACGGGTGGAGCGGGATTTATTGGAGCCAATTTTGTTCATTATTGGTGTGCTCAGTATCCTCACGATCGCGTGCTCGTCCTGGATGCTTTGACCTATGCAGGCAATCGCCAAACGTTAGCTTCCCTGGATGCGCATCCTCAATTTCGCTTTGTGCAAGGGGATATTTGCGATCGCCCCTTGATTGATGCCTTGTTGCAGGAAGAAGCCATCGACACGATGGTGCACTTTGCCGCCGAATCCCATGTGGATCGGTCGATTTTAGGGCCGGGTGCCTTTGTCCAAACTAATGTCGTGGGCACGTTTACTTTGCTGGAAGCCTTCCGGCAACATTGGTTGAGCCGCGATCGCAGCGCTGATTTGCGCTTCCATCATGTCTCGACCGATGAAGTGTATGGCAGTTTGGAACCCGCTGATCCGGCCTTTTCGGAGACCACTCCCTATGCGCCCAACAGTCCCTATTCGGCCTCCAAAGCGGGGAGTGATCATCTCGTTCGCGCCTATCACCACACGTATGGCATGCCGACCACGATTACCAATTGTTCCAACAACTACGGCCCTTACCATTTCCCCGAAAAGTTAATTCCGTTGATGTGCATTAACATCCTGATGGGTAAGCCGTTGCCTGTTTATGGCGATGGGCAAAATGTGCGGGATTGGCTGTATGTGCAGGATCACTGTAGTGCGATCGATGCCGTGTTGAAGTCAGGCAAAGTCGGTGAAACCTACAATGTCGGCGGCAACAATGAGGTCAAAAACCTGGATCTGGTACACCTGCTGTGTGAGTTGATGAATGAGTTGGCGCCTGATTTACCCGTGCGTCCGGCACAGGAGTTGATCACGTTTGTGAAGGATCGACCTGGTCACGATCGCCGCTATGCCATTAATTCCACCAAACTGCAAACAGAACTGGGCTGGACACCTTCGGTCACGGTCGAAGAAGGTTTACGCCAAACGGTGAGCTGGTTCCTAAGCAATGAAGCCTGGTGGAAGCCGTTGTTATCGGCAGAATATCAGGCGTACTACCAGAAGGTTTACGCCTAAGAATTGTGGATTCAATCACCGCTCATTCTGTGTAGGATGCTGTGAGCACAACGTCACGCATCGTTGCGATCACAACGATGCGTGACGGCGAGTGGAGTGTGGCGGGATTCGTTCTACCATGCGGAGTGCAGACTGCGAGTCTGGGCGGGCAAGATGCCCACCCCACGGTAGGTTGATTCAGGCTGTAGGCCACTAGCGCTGGATCGATCCGACCGAGTTGGATGATGTTTAATTCTCAGGCTTAAGGTAGGGGACAAAACAGCATGGTGCGATCGCAAATTTCAGTTGTCGCGATGGGATGTTGCCCATGCTAGCGCCCCTACCCCATCCCGTTTACTTCGTCCGCAATGACCCAGATCTTTGTGCCCAGTTGGCGCAGGTTACGCAAATGCCTTCATTCGAGGCGTTTTATCGCCCAGAGTCGGGGGGTAGTAGTTCCTGGATTGTGCAAACTTATTTGCAACTCAAATGCCGGGGGTTGGCGGTTCACTTAGTGCCGCACTACGTCCCCGGCGCGATCTGCGTCGTATCGCGGGAAGAGTTGATGAAACGGCGCTTGCTCCAAACGTTGCCCTTCAGAAGTTATCTCGTCGTTTGCCAGCAAGATCGACCCCGCCCCGCCATCTGCCAACATCGAATTGTGCAGAATCAGTTGAATGTCTTGACTGATCGCGATCATTTTTTACCCCACTGGAGTCAGCCGGATTTGCAGGTGCGAGAGTCTCATCGGGGCGATCGCCTGGAAAATTTAGTGTTCAAAGGGCGCTGGTATTATTTACCAGAAGAGTATAAGTCCGAAGCGTTCATGGCGCAATTGCAGGCGATCGGAGTTCAGTTCTCCACCACACCCGATTATCAAGTTGATTTACAAGAGTGGACGGATTACCAAACAGCAGACGCATTGCTAGCAGTTCGCCAACGCGCCGATCTGTATCTGGAATCTAAACCGCCCACCAAGTTGATCAATGCCTGGATGGCGGGGTGTCCGGCGTTGCTGGGACCAGAACCCGCTTATCAAGCCCTGCGGCAGTCGCCCCTGGATTACCTGGAAGTGACGAGTCCGGCTGAGGTGATGCAAGCGTTACAGCAACTCCAGGCAGAACCGAAGTTGTATCGCGCCATGATTGAACATGGCTG
>JAIXVO010000519.1 GCA_027482985.1 Cyanobacteriota bacterium | reverse complement strand
TTTTTTTTTTTTTTTTCCCCCTGGGGATCGGTACCGTTGTGATTCTGGGCTTTGTGCTGTTGGGGCTGATCCTGAAGTATCCTCAATCCACTGGAAGCCGTCAGGAAGCCACTGTCAGTGTGCCGAAGTCCAGTATGAGTCGGCTTTAACGCGCCCTCGCCAGCTTGTCCCGTTTCTTCCTCAACCGTTCTACCGATGCGCCGTTCAGCTAATCTTCAACGCTTTCTGGTCTTGGGCTTGAGCGGTCCTGTCATCGCCCTAAATGTTTGGCTGGTGACGCAAGTTTTTCGCTATTTTGAAGGGCTGATTACCATCCTGGTGGCGGCAGCAATTCTGGCCTTTCTGCTGAATTACCCTGTCAAGTTATTTCAAAGAGCCGAGTTGAGCCGATCGCAGGCAGTGATCCTGGTCTTATGTGGCACCGTCACAGGCATGGTGATCTTTGGCATCCTGTTTGTCCCGGTGATTACAGAACAAACAACGCAGTTAGTCGCAAAAATTCCCGGTTGGTTAGAGGCCAGTGCCGAGAACATTCGCACCCTGGACAATTGGGCGAAGGCGCGAAATTTGCCAATCGACCTTCTGGGCTTTAGTGCCCGCATCAACAACCAGATTTTGAGCCAACTGGAAACCCTGCCGAAGCAAGCTCTCGATCTGGCTTTGATCACCCTCAGTGGCGTGATTAGTGGCACTTTGATTCTGGTGCTGTCGTTCTACATGTTGCTATACGGACAACAGTTGTGGCACGGCCTTATTAATCTTCTACCAACGCAATATGGCATCCCGCTGCGCGATTCTCTGGAACTCAACTTCCATAACTTCGTATTGAGTCAAATTCTCCTCGCGGCCTTCATGGGGTTGGCGCTGATTCCGATTTTTCTCGCCTTCCAGGTGCCCTTTGCGCTCTTATTTGCTGTCCTGATCGCGATCGCGGAAGTGATTCCCCTGGTGGGTCCCGCCCTCGGCATTGGGTTAGTTGGCTTATTACTGCTCCTGCAAAATCCCTGGCTAGCCGTCCAGGTGACGATTTCGGCGACCGTCCTGCAACAAATCCGGGATAACATCCTCGCGCCCAAAATGCTCGGCGATATCACCGGGTTGAATCCCATCTGGATTTTTATTGCGCTGTTAATGGGGCTGCAAATTGCCGGATTTTTGGGCATCATTGTCGCCGTTCCCATCGCGGGCACCATTAAAGGCACCCTGGATGCTGTGCGCCTACAACAAGCCGCTGCCAAACCCCTTCCCGATGAAGTAGGTTAGCCACCCGCCCGCCCCCAGTTGCAAAAAAATGTGCGATCGCAGTCATTTCTGACCGCCCTCTGGTAAAAGTTGAGTAGCGTGTTTGGGATCATCCGCGTATGCGACAAATTAATTTCGTAGTTATCTTTGTCATTTGCCTGGCTCTCGTGCTGTTCGGCATTGAGAACACCGAGCCAGTCGCCATCAAATTTGTGAAAGGCGTTCAACTGCAAGCCCCGCTTTCGATCGAGTTAATTCTCGCGATGGGCGTGGGGGCTGTTTTGGCCTGGGTCTTTAGCGTCTGGACGCGGGTGCAACGCCTGGTGGAAACGGGCAAAGAAGTCCGCGATCGCGATACTCGGATTCAAGAACTGGAAGAAAACGTCGAACGGTTCAAAGCCGAAATTGAACAACAACGCCTGCTACCCGCCGCCAAGATGGAAGCACCTGCGACGACACAGGCGGAGTTGTTGTCGAAGTAGGCAGGAGGAAGGGCGAGGGAGGGGAAGGAGGGGAAGGGAGGGAGAGGAAAGGAAATTTGTAGAGACGTGCCGTTAGAATGTCTTTCTAGAAATAAGGGGAATTTTGTAGAGACGTGCCGCTGGCACGTCTCCCTAGAGATTGGGGGGGGTGAGGTTTTTAGGGAGAAAGGCGATCGCCCTTGATTTCCTCCTCCCTGATTGGTTGATAGACGCGCCAACGGCGTGTCTCTACGGGTTTCTCTCCTCCGCCCCCCCGCTCCCTCCCCCTCCCTCTTCCTTCCTGCCCCTCCCTCTCCCCCAAATTCCTTCCCCCTCCCCCATCTTGAGCTAGCATTCACTCATGACAACAGTCGATTTGATTACCCCCTTGAGTCTGTGGAGTTTATGGGTGCCGTTGTTGCTCTTAACGGCGATCGCGGGGATGGCGGTTTGGTTTGTGCGGCTTGCTCAACGGTAGAGGCTTGAGTTCATGGCACTTTCATTTGCGGAAGATGCGATCGCCCTCCTGATTGAGATGGCGGAACGGGGAGAGATTGATCCCTGGGATGTCAAGGTGATTGAGGTGATCGATCGGTTTCTCAATGAGTTGAATCCCCTGGTGGAGGGACGGGCGTTGTATGAGAAGAATCTGTCCTCATCGGGGCAGGCGTTTTTGTATGCCTCCATGTTGGTGTTACTGAAAGCCGACAGTTTGACTCAGCCGGATCAACCGGATGCGGCGGCAGAGGAACTGGAATCCCTGGAGTTATTGGAGGAAGGGGTCGCTGGCAACGGGTTGCCGCCGCACCTGGAACGGCAAATTCGGCGGCGGGCAGTGGCGCAACCGCCCCAAAAACGGAAGGTGACGCTCAAGGATTTGATTGACCAGTTACGGGCGATCGCGGTAGCACTGGAAGATCCGGCTCCTCGGAAGCGACTACGCCGACCGCCCCCTCAATCGCGATCGCAGACGGTCCGGGCGATCGCGCAACTGGCGCACCAGGAAAATTTGTCGGAAATGGCAACCGCGTTGGAGCAATTTTTTGCGGAACACCTCGCCGATCCCCAGGCCACCCAAAACTGGCTAGATTTTGAATTTCTCCTGGAACTGTGGACGCAATCTCAAAAAAGTCCAGCTGCAACCGAGGCTCATCATGCCCCCCAGCATGATCGAGTTGGGATCTTTTGGGCGCTACTGCTGCTCTCCGCCCAATCTAAAGTAGAACTAGAACAGGCTGAGTTTTACGGGCAATTGCGAGTCCGCCCCTTATTTCCTGACTCGAACCTGGCGACGGGTGATGAATTGGCGTGAGTTACCCAAGCGAACACGCTAAACTAATCAAGACCATGAGGGTGCGACCAATGGGCACGATCTAGAGATTGGCTAGATGGTGTCGGCAATTGCAATCAGGATGAGTTTGAGGATGCATTTCACAAGTTTTCATCAGGGATCACAAGCATAAACGTAAAGTTTTTGTAACTTGTTCCTGGGGAACCTGATCCAAGCTCACTCCCAGTGTTTAATCACACGGACAGTTAAAATTAACGGCTGAAGGATTGAGAGAAGTTGTCTATGAAAGCCATGATTCTGGCAGCAGGGAAAGGCACACGCGTCCGTCCCATTACGTATGAAATTCCCAAACCGATGATTCCAATTATGCAAAAACCCGTCATGGAGTTTTTGCTGGAACTCCTGCGACAACATGGGTTTGACCAGATCATGGTAAACGTGAGCCACCTGGCGGATGTGATTGAAGGCTACTTCCGCGACGGTCAACGGTTTGGTGTGCAAATTGCCTACTCCTTTGAGGGCTATATCAAAGATGGTGAACTGGTGGGGAAAGCCCTGGGTTCGGCGGGCGGCATGCGGCACATTCAAGATTTTTCGCCCTTCTTTGATGACACCTTCGTCGTTTTGTGTGGGGATGCCTTAATTGATCTCGACCTGACGGCGGCCGTGAAGTGGCACCGGGAAAAAGGCTCGATCGCCACTGTGATCATGAAAACCGTCCCTCAGGAAGAAGTCTCCAGTTATGGGGTCGTGGTGACGGATGAGGACGGTCGGATCAAGGCGTTCCAGGAGAAGCCAGCCGTCGAAGAAGCGTTAAGCAACTGTATCAACACCGGGATTTATATCTTTGAGCCAGAAGTCCTGGATTACGTACCCTCTGGCGTGGAATATGACATCGGCAGTCAGTTGTTTCCCAAACTGGTGGAAATTGGGGCACCCTTTTATGGCTTCCCGATGGAGTTTGAATGGGTCGATATTGGGAAGGTGCCGGACTACTGGCACGCCATTCGCGCGGTGCTGCAAGGGGATGTGAAAAACGTCGAAATTCCCGGTCATCAAGTCGCGCCTGGAATTTACACCGGGATCAATGTGGCGGTCAACTGGGATAAGGTCAACATTCAAGGTCCCGTCTACATCGGCGGCATGACTCACATTGAGGATGGCGCAACCATTATTGGCCCTACGATGATTGGCCCCAACTGCTGGATTTGTAGCGGTGCGGTCGTCGATAACAGCGTGATTTTTGATTATTCCCGTCTGGGTCCTGGGGTGAGACTAGTCGATAAGTTGGTGTTTGGGCGCTACTGCGTCGATAAAACTGGAGCCACGATCGACGTGCAAGCCGCTTCTCTGGATTGGCTGATCACCGATCGCCGCCAGGAACTTCCCTCGCAAACTCCCGCCGAAGGACAGGCGATCGCGGAACTCCTCAAATCCGACAATCCCCCACCAGAGCCACCGCCGATCCCTGACAACGGCATATCTTCAGATGAAGAAAATAGCAGTGATAATAACTCCAGTAACGAGGCTGTTATCCCGCCCAATGAAGATCTAGAGAACGGTAATGCGGCCAAGCGTTAACAACCATCTGCTTATGCCCTCTTTCGTTCTGCCGCCCTCTCTCTGCAAATCCTAATCGCTAACACCCCACCCCGCGAGAGTGCTTTTCGTCCTTGCAGGGTGGGGTATTTACTGCTGCCCTCTGCCCGCCGCCCTCTGCCTTTCCTAGCCAGCGCTTGGGCATGTGATTAATTAGTTTTGTGTCGTTCGGGGATCACACCGTTTCCAGCCCTAAGTACATGGGGCATGATGAAATTAGAGAAAAGTATTCTTTGATACTGAAAATCTAGAGAAGGTGTGAATATGACAAAATCCATGCTTGCGGATGCTAGTCAGCGGTTGGAACAGGCATTGAAGTATGCCGCCATCTCGGAGGATGCGATCGAATCCCTCAAGTTTCCGCAAACCAGCCTCAGCGTCTCGATTCCAGTGCGAATGGATGATGGGTCGCTCAAAGTCTTTCAAGGCTATCGGGTGCGCTACGATGACACCCGTGGCCCCGGTAAGGGCGGTGTCCGCTACCATCCCAACGTCACGATGGATGAAGTGCAATCCCTGGCCTTTTGGATGACCTTCAAGTGTGCCGCCTTGGGGTTGCCCTTCGGGGGCGCGAAAGGGGGCATTACCGTCAATCCCAAAGCCCTTTCCCGGATGGAACTGGAACGCTTAAGCCGGGGTTATATTGACGCGATCGCCGACTTCATTGGCCCCGATGTCGATATTCTGGCACCGGATGTTTACACCAACTCGATGATCATGGGTTGGATGATGGATCAGTACAGCATCATCACTCGCCACATCTGTCCGGCAGTCGTGACCGGGAAACCCATCAGCATGGGCGGCAGTGTGGGGCGAGAAGCGGCGACGGCGACAGGCGCGTATTACGTCATCCAATCCATGTTGCCCCGGTTTGACATGACCCCTCAAACCACTACTGTCGCGATTCAAGGCTTTGGCAATGCAGGCGGCATTCTAGCGGAATTGATGTTCGCAGCGGGCTACAAGGTAGTGGCGGTGAGTGACTCTCAGGGGGGCGTTTATGCCAAAAACGGGTTAGACATTCCCGCCGTGCGCGAAATGAAAGCCTCAACCCGTGGCATCCGTGTACCCTACTGCGATCGCAGCGTGTGCGAAATTGACGACCAGGACGTGCTGACGAACGAAGATTTACTGAAATTGGATGTCGATATCCTGATTCCCGCTGCCCTCGAAAATCAGATCACCGAGGACAATGCCCACGACATTCAGGCCAAACTAATTTTTGAAGTCGCCAATGGCCCCATTACTTCCGCCGCCGACCAAATTCTGAACCAAAAAGGAATTTATGTCTTCCCCGACATTCTGGTCAATGCAGGCGGTGTCACGGTGAGCTACTTCGAGTGGGTGCAAAATCGCAGCGGCCTCTACTGGACATTGGATGAAGTCAACCAAAAACTCCAGAGCCGCATCGTCGAAGAAGGCGATCGCATTTGGGCCATTGCCCGCGATCACGACATCTCCCTCCGCACCGCCGCCTACGTCCATGCCATCAGTCGCTTAGGCGAAGCCATCAGCGCCAAAGGCACGCGGGATTATTACACGAATGGGCATGGGCGGAAGGGGTAGGAATGTGAGGGAGGGGGAGGGAGTCAGAAGTCAGAAGAACTGAGATTCGAGACGATTGATGTGATTTCTAACCCCCAACCCCTATCCCCCAACCTCTACCTCAAC
>JAIXVO010000045.1 GCA_027482985.1 Cyanobacteriota bacterium | reverse complement strand
TGATCCTCAACTTCGGACCCACCAACACAGCGGTTTCGCCCCTGGGACAGATGGCGGCAAATCACCAATTGCCAGCAGATCAACATAGTTGGGTCTCACACTAGATCCCACTTATGAATAGTCATCTCGTATCCTTACTGAGTTACATATGACACTTTGCTATGCCAGCATAGAAGCAGAAGCCAGGAATTTCTCTCAAATCAAGACTTCCCAGGATAATTTCTAATTTTGTCCTTAGAAAACCGTCACAACCCAGGTATACAACATATCCTTGAATTTGCAATGGTGATAGTAATACCCTCCAATTGAGCTAGGAGAGTTTCTGTCGCAGAGAGTGAAAATTCCACTATTTGTTTCTTGTCTACCTGTGCTCTATATATTGATTAGTCAATTGATTTCCCTGAATTAACGCAATGTCCAGTCACAATGCCAACATCCTTGTCATCGATGATCAGCTAGAAAACCTGCGGACTCTGTCAGAAATTTTGCAGCGACAGGGTTATCAGGTGCGTCAGGCCACAAACGGCAAAACGGCGCTCCAAACAGCGACATCACAACCGCCTGATTTGATTTTACTGGATATTCGGATGCCCAAGATGGATGGGTATGCAGTCTGTGCGGCACTGAAAGAGTCGCCCCAAACACGAGAAATTCCAGTGATCTTTCTCAGTGCGCTGGGAGAAGTGACTGATAAAGTCAGAGCCTTTGATATGGGTGGGGTGGACTACATTACTAAGCCCTTTCAGGTAGGCGAGGTGCTAGCGCGGATCAATAATCAACTGCTGATGCGCCAACAGCAACGGCAACTTTCTGAACTCTTACAACAGGTTCAGGAGTTGAATACCAACCTGGAAGCTCAAGTCCAGGCTCAAACGCTAGAACTTCAACTGGCGCTGGAATACGAGAAAACATTAAAGCAAATTAGCGATCGCGTGCGAGACTCGCTAGATAAAACTTATATATTGCAAGCCACCGTTGAAGAGCTGACACGAGTTCTAGAAGCCCAATGTTGTGATACCGAACTCTTCACTCCGGAACAAAGCCGGGAAATTATTTGTTTCCATGTCAGGCAAGAGACTGAACCCCAGACCTATGACACAGTGCCCTTGTTAACCTCTTTACCACAGGTGAATGCTCAACTTGAGCAGGGGCTCACCTTTGCCTTTTGTCGCTTCACTCACGATGTGCGCGATCGCTATTCGGCGGTGTTAGGGTGCCCCATTCGCGATGATCGCACTTGGCTCGGTACCCTCTGGCTGTTTAAGCCCTTAACCTCTAGCTTCAGTCAGCAGGAAATTCGGCTGGTAGAACAGGTCGCCAATCAATGTGGCATTGCCCTCCGCCAAGCCCGCCTCTATCAAGAGGCACAGGTTCAAATTCAAGAACTACATCGACTGAATCAGCTCAAAGACGACTTTTTAAGCACAATTTCACACGAACTCCGCACCCCTGTTGCCAACATGCAAATGGCTCTGCAACTCCTGATGACCGCCACTGAACAGGGACAATCTTTCCTTAACCAGATGGTAGACAATACCTCGACCAACAACCGGATTGTGCAATATTTCAAGATTTTGCAGGATGAGTGCGCCCGTGAAATTAGTTTGATTCAGGATCTCCTGGATTTACAACACCTCGAAGCCGGGGCGCGCCCGTTGGAAGTTTCGACCTTAGAGTTTACAGATTGGTTGTTACATGTACTGGAACCTTATGAAGTGCGGACACAAAGCCAACAACAACAGTTGGAAGTGCAATTCGCGACCAGTCTCATTCCTCTGACCACTGATTTTATTTGTTTAAATCGGATTGTGACCGAGTTGCTGGACAATGCTTGCAAATATACTCCCGCGCATGAAACCATTCGAGTTACTGTAGAAACTACCTATACTCACATCCTGCTACGTGTCAGTAATTCCGGTGTTGAAATTTCTCCTGACGAACAAAGTCGAATCTTTGATAAGTTTTACCGCATTCCCAATCATGATCCCTGGAAATATAGCGGCACTGGTTTAGGATTGGCACTAGTACGCCAACTGGTCAATCACCTGCGTGGCGAGATCACCGTGACAAGCGATCCCCAGGGCACCGATTTCCATCTCTCAATCCCCTTCGCACCCTACATCGCTTAGGGCATAGCCTCCCCCCCTCACGCCATTTGGCCCGTACCGTGAACTCAGTTAGTGGTATAAAAAAATTATTACCGCAAAACTTCTTCTTTTCAAATCGTAAACCCACGGTGGGAATGGGCACTATAGGATGGTAAAAGTCTGTGTGCCCTAGTAAAGATGAGAATTTTGCTCGTCGAAGATGACGAACTCCTATCCCAGCTCCTGACCGAGCATTTGACCAGCCAGCGGTATGTCGTCGATATAGCGACGGATGGCATGATGGGTCTGTATTATGCTCAAGCTGCGGCTTATGATCTCATTGTTTTAGATGTGAATTTACCTCGATTAAACGGCATCCAGCTTTGTCAGAAGTTACGAGAGCAACGATACACGGTGCCGATTTTGCTGCTCACGGCCAAGGGCAGTAGTTCTGACAAGGTTATGGGGTTGGATGCGGGAGCGGATGACTATGTCGTCAAACCTTGCCCCGTCGAGGAAATTAGCGCCCGCATCCGAGCACTGTTACGCCGACCTCACATCACCGGGATGCCGATCTTAACCTGGGGTACTTTGGCGCTGGATCCGGTCACGTGTGAAGTGCGCTGTGAGCGGCAATTAATTGCGCTCTCTCCCAAAGAATATGGCCTCCTAGAGCTGTTTCTGCGCAATCCTCAACGCACCTTTAGCAGCAGCTTAATTCTGGAACATTTGTGGAGCTTTGAAGATGCACCAGGCGAAGAGACCGTGCGATCGCACATCAAACGCCTCCGTAGCAAGCTCAAAACCGCTGGCATCGACGACTTTCTAGATACAGTTTACGGGATGGGTTATCGGCTCAAACCAGCGCCGCCAATACCCGCCCCAAGCGCCCCAACCGCCGCGCCTGATCTGTCTCAGGGGAACCTCACCCATGCCCCCTTGCCCTCAATTCCGCAATCTGCCAGCCCCCCAGATGTCGCTCCCGCTACCATCGCTGCCCGAGCGGCGGCAATCTCGCTGTGGCAAGAATTTCAACTACCCATGCTGGAACGGGTAGCGCTGATCGAACAAGCGATCGCGGCCCTAGCAATCAATCAGCTGACTGAACCAGTTCGCCAGGCAGCTGCCCACGCTGCCCACAAGTTAGCTGGCTCCCTAGCCATGTTTGGGTTTCCCCGGGGCTCAGAGTTAGGTCAAACCTTAGAACAAGAATTACAACTACTGCTCCAAGTCACGGATGTCCCGCATCTGCAAGCTCTGGTCACCGAATTAAATCAGGTGCTGCACAGTTCGCCCCAAGTCTCTAAAGCCACCGCCGCTCCAGTCCCAACCGCTCGCGATCAGACCCATTGGCTAGTAGTTGTTGATGATGCCCAGATGACGACTCAATTAGAAGCAGCAGGCCAGGTTTACGGCATTAAAGTCGAGGGGATATCTCACCCAGCAGCACTGGCATCGCTCTTGACAGGGACACCAGCAGTCATCTTACTGGATAGCCAATTTGTCAGTACGCTAGATACAGCGATTTTACAGGCAGACCACCCTACTGGCAGTAAACCCTACGTGGTGATCTTAAGTCAGCAGGATGATTTTGCAATGCGGTTGGCAGGCGTACGGGGAGGGGGGAACTATATGATGCCCAAATCTACGCCACCAGAAGAAATCATCCAAACCATTCAGACCTTGCTGATTGCCCAACCCAGCCAGCCGATCAAAGTTTTGGCCGTCGATGATGATGAAGCGATCTTGCAAAGATTGCAGGCGTGTTTGCCAGCCTGGGGGATGCACTTGACCACGATTAGTCAACCGGAGGTCGTTTGGGCAACCCTCAAACAAATGCAACCCGATCTGGTCATTTTAGATGTGGAAATGCCAGCCGTCAGTGGGATTGAGTTGTGCCAAGTCATTCGGAGCGATCGCACCTGGCACAACCTACCAGTCCTCTTTCTTACAGCTTGTCGAGAACCAAACATTGTTTCCCAAATTTACCAAGTCGGAGCGGATGATTACGTGAGTAAACCCTTCACAGATATTGAACTTGCCACTCGCATTATGAATCGCCTCGCTCGCAATCGGTTCTTACAACAAGCTGCTCTGGCAACCCAACCTCACCATCACTAAGCGATTTGTGACCAGGAACTGTATTTCTACCCAATCAAGTCCCCTAACCCTCCTATGAATATGCGCCGAATTTTAGTGATTGATGACGAAGCAGACATTCGCGAGATTGCTAGCATGAGCTTAAAAATCACAAAACAGTGGGATATTTTAACCGCAGCCAACGGTCACGAGGGTGTGGTCATCGCCGCGACCGAACAACCCGATGCCATCTTACTAGATGTGATTATGCCCGAAGTCGA
>JAIXVO010000073.1 GCA_027482985.1 Cyanobacteriota bacterium | reverse complement strand
GGTTTCTTCGTCGCTGCGCTAACGATATGGCTTGCATGCTAGCCGAGAAACCGGGTTTCTGTACCGACGTTCTAGGGGGCGTTAGTGGGGGAACCGTCTAGCCCGCTGCGATATTCCCCTAGTTGTGCAGGGGTAGGCCAAAATAGGAGGCAATCTGTATCCTGCATCCTGTAGATCATGGCCTCAACGTCAGACCTACAGAACGTGATAAGTCGTTAGCCCCCCAACCTCAAAAAGCCATGCTGAAGCAGATCGGACAAAGCATTGTGCGCTGGTCGCCTCTGGGTGGTAGTGCTCTCGCTTTTGGGTCATTTCTGGCACAGCAAGACTGGTTGGTGGCGATTGCTCTATTCCCCACGACGGTTATCTCTGCGGTTTGGGCGGGCTACAGCAAGAACTTCATTGAGCGATTGACCGAAATCTACAGCGAAAGAGGTGGCAACCACGCCAATGTTATCGCCAGATGGGTAGATAGCCTGCTTGAAGCCCTGCGATGGCAGTTTTCGGGCTTTGAGAGCAAATATCTCAAGCTCCAGGCCAAGCCCTGCCAAGAGTACGACACCGAGGGGTTTCAGCCCGATAAAACCGCCATTCCTATGCTTGAGCAAGTGTTTGTACCGCTAGAGCTCAGCGGCTACGGTACAGAGGCTGTGAACGCAGGCGAAGAATTGAACATCTGGGCGTTGCTGCGGCGCTCTCGCCAAGACAGCACCTTTAAGCAGATGGTGCTTCAAGCCCAGGGAGGCTTTGGCAAAACTACCCTGATGCGGCACATTGCCCTGATGTACGGCGAGGGCAAATACAGACGCTACAAAGCCCCCAAGCTAGTTCCGTTTCTGTTGTTTTTGCGAGATTGGCGCGATCTGGTTGATCAAAGGGCGCTTCCCCCACTACCCGATCTAATTACCAAATACTATCTGCCGACTCTATCGGAGAGTTCACCCCTAGAGCCACCGCCCCAATGGGCGCACAAACTTCTCAAACGGGGTGAGGCCCTCGTCATGTTTGACGGCTTTGACGAATTGGCCGAAAAGCAGCGCTCCGCTGTAAGCCACTGGATTAGCCGACAAATGAAGGAGTACAACAAGTCAACCTTTATTTTGACCTCGCGCCCGGCTGGGTTTAGAGACTATCAGGGCAAGCCCCCCACTGCACCGCTGTTTGTCAAACCCTTTAACTCTAGCCAGCAGCAGCGCTTTGTCGAGGGTTGGTACCTGTGCCAAGAACGCTGTGCCCGCAGCGACCAGCAACGCGACCAGGCCCAAGTCGCCGCCAAGCGCAAGTCACACAATTTGCTGACTCAAATTGCTGACCCCAAGCGGCCAGAGCTGCAAGAGATGGCCCAAAACCCTCTATTGCTCAATATGCTAGCCACCTACCATCGGTTTGACCCCGGCACCGAGCTACCCCGTCGCCGCATTGAGTTGTATGAGGGCATTTGCAAACTTCAGTTAGATGATCGCCCCAGGGCCAGGGGCATTCCCATGCTGTTGCCCTATGCCAAAAGCCCAAAGGAATTGCAAGACCTGGCCCTGGCTATGGTAAAAGACAATCGCCCCACCCTGACCGAGAATCAGGCACTCAGTTTCTTTGGCAAACATCCGATTTTGCGCCAAGAACAGATCGCCCCTGCCGACTTTCTTAAGCAAATGGTGCAGGTCAGCGAACTGCTGGTAGAGCGCGAAAAAGGGCACTACGAATTTCCTCATTTGAGCTTTCAGGGCTACTTTGCAGCGGGCAAGCTAGATGCAGCAGGGGCGAATGGGCTCAATCTACTCCTGGAGAACTGGTCAAATGCCTGGTGGCGAGAAACTATTGGATCTTCCGGAATTGCCGTGGAGACCGCTACTGCTAGCGTGGTCCCCAAGGCCATGCCGTCCGTGGGATGATGGAGATGCCGACTCCCGAGGAGGCTGATTATGGATAACACGATTCGCATTCCACTGGATCTACCGGATGTTCAGATCCAAGAGGTGTCCCAGAACGAGCAAGGGGAATGGTTGATTCGGGTTGAGAGTAGGATTCACGGCACTCAGTGTCATCGCTGTGGTCGACAGATCACGCACTTCCATGGCGTTGACTCTGCCATACGCTTACGCCACCTCCCCTTGTTTGAGACCCCAGTGTTGATTGAGATCTGCCCAAAGCGCTATCGGTGCCCACACTGCGAGGGACATCCCACCACGACTCAACGGCTCAGTTGGCACGCGTTACGCAGTCCCAATACGAAACCTTATGAACAGTGGTTGCTACGGCTGCTGGTCAACTCAACGATTGCAGACGTGGCGAGAACGCTTAATATCAGTGACGAGACGGTTTTGGGCGTGCTCAAGCGTTGGGTCAGCCCCCAGGTAAACTGGGATGAGTTTGAGTCTATCGAGGTAGTGGGCCTCGACGAAATTGCCCTGAAGCGGGGGCATCGGGATTATATTACCCTGGTCACCGTGCCCTTGATGCCCCACGGTGTGGCCATCCTAGCCATCCTGGCCGACCGTAAAAAGCAGACCGTGGTGGACTTCTTCCGCTCTATCCCAACGCGACTCAGAGAGAGCATCCAACGCGTCTGCACCGATATGTATCAGGGGTTTGTGGCGGCGGCGGCGGAAGAAGTGCCGCAGGCCCGTATCGTGGTGGACCGGTTCCATGTCGCTCGGGCCTATCATAAGTGCGCGGACGCGGTTCGCAAACATGAGCTCAAACGGTTGAAGCAGACCTTATCCAAGGCGGAGTACAGGCAAATCCAGGGTGCTATGTGGCCGTTCCGCAAATCGCCGGATGATCTCAACGACGAGGAACAGGCTCTCCTGGACCGTCTGTTCACCTACTCTCCTAAGCTCAAGCTGGCGTACACCCTGCGCGAGGAGCTAACCGAGATTTTTGAGCGTAACTATACGAAAACGGGAGCCCAATGTGCCATCCGAGCTTGGTGCAAGCGCGTGCGCAAAAGCGGTCTAGATGAATTTGAGAGTTTCTTGGGGACGGTGGACACTTGGCTGGATAACATCACAAACTACTTTTTAGAAGGGTGGTCTAGCGGCTTTGTTGAGGGCTTTAATAACCGAGTGAAGGTACTCAAACGCCGCTGCTACGGCATCTTGAACGTGGAAACGATGTTCCAACGACTCACACTTGACCTTGATGGGTATGAGAAATTTGGCTTCACATAGCCACCACTACATCTAGTGGGTACCACGGGAATTCTGGAAGATCCAAATTTTTCTTGCAAGATTGCGGCCTAACGTTCCCAAGCACCCGCCGCAGATAACCTCGAATGACCGGCAGATAACCTCTCGACGGTCGGCGGGCATTAGGGTTGTTATGCGGAGCGACCTAACACGGACAATACCATCTCAAACAACTCGTTTGCATTGTTAGTACATCCAATAGCACCATGACGACGCGACTCCGCAACATGCTGTGGCTCTCTTGAACCAGCATAAATGAT
>JAIXVO010000714.1 GCA_027482985.1 Cyanobacteriota bacterium | reverse complement strand
GGTGCCACCTGTCTCTATCTTCTGACCCAAACCAAACCGGATGATTTATACGATCCGCTGGAGGGGCGTTGGCTGTGGCGGGAACGGTTAAAGCAACAGGGCGGGGTGATCAGTGATGGGATTGCCAATATTCTGAATAAGATGCTGAAAGACCTCGTGAGTGAGCGGTATCCATCCGCTGATGCCGTCATGCGAGATTTGCGGATGGCGCTCTCGAACCCGATGGGCGGGGCGATCGCGGCTCGCACCAACCAGAGTAACCCCACCGCCACTCCCTCCAATCGCCCCCTCTCACCCACCTCGCAACCGCCCACGAATCACCCTTCCCAGCCATCTCAAGTGTCTGGTGGAGCAGCGATTTCCCCCGCAACCGCGAGTCGGCCCTTCGCGGCTGCTCGTCATTCCCGCCCCCTGTCTGGTCACCCTGTTTCGGGTTCGCAAGGGCGGCGGTGTCTGCTGACTTTAACTGGGCATGGGCGCTGGGTGACTTCCGTGGTCATCAGTCCCGATGGCAAGCGGTTAGCCAGTGCCGGACTGGATGATGCGATTAAGGTGTGGAGTTTAGAATCGGGGGAATTGCTCTTGACCCTCAAAGGGCATACCAAACCCGTGAATTGCCTGGCGATCAGCCCGGATTGTCAGATTTT
The DNA here is from genome assembly GCA_027482985.1 of Cyanobacteriota bacterium. Taxonomy (GTDB): domain Bacteria; phylum Cyanobacteriota; class Cyanobacteriia; order Leptolyngbyales; family Leptolyngbyaceae; genus JSC-12. The sequence continues at coordinate 2,716 of JAIXVO010000714.1, read as the reverse complement.
GATCAGTGGCAGCGATGATCACACGCTCAAAGTCTGGAATCTGACGACGGGTGCCCTGTTGCAAACCCTGCATGGACATTCCAGAGATATTAGTTCGGTGGCGATCCATGCCGGGGGGCAACTGTTGGTCAGTGGCAGTGAAGATCGCACCGTGCGCTTATGGAAGTTGGGCACCGGGGAACCGCTCCAGGTCTTCTCGAATCTGGCGGGGATGATTCGGGCGGTGGCGATCAGTCCCGATGGGCAATTTGTGGCTAGCGGCGGCTTAGACAACCAGGTGAAACTTTGGAGTTTGAAGCAGAGAGCCTTAAGCCAAACACTACCCAAGAGCCATTACAGTACCATTAACGCGATCGCCTTCACCCCCGACGGCAAAACCCTGATCAGCGGTAGTAAGGATAAAACCATCAAACTGTGGAATATCAGTGATGCGACAATCATTCGCACCCTAACGGGACATACGGATGCCGTCAACGCGATCGCCTTGAGTAATAATGGCAAATTGCTGGTGAGTGGGAGCAGTGATACCACGCTGAAATTGTGGAATATTGAAACGGGCGATATGAAAGGCACCCTGGCAGATCACATCAGCGCCGTTAATGCGGTCAGTCTCAGCCCCGATGGGCGACGGGTGGCCAGTGCCAGTTCGGATACCACAGTGAAAGTCTGGCAACTGATTTGACGCGATCGCGGGTGTCAATCCGACTGTAATTATTCTTTCCGGATGAAGAATCTACCCTAAAAATATGGGTACGCTAGAGAAACTTTCTTCCCCCCTCACTGCCATGGACGCTGCACAATATCCCTTTGGGAAAATTCACTACTTTTTCCGCAAAGCTGATCATGCCCGCTGGCATCGGCTGCAAAGTAAGCGTCACATTTTGCGATCGCAGTTGGGCTTTACCGATGCGCCCTCGACTCGACCCAGCGGTTGCCAGAGTTGTCGTAACTATCATGGTCTGGCCTATGGCTACACGCAGGAAAATCGCACTGTGCTGGTGTGTGGCTTCCATCCCTACGGTTGGGCGGGAGACGAAACCTGCCCCGACTGGACGGCACCAGCCCCCTAAAAGTCTCTGCAACCGTGTGATCAGCCACACTGCCAGCCCCTTGGGGATGACTTTCCAGCACCGCTGCTGAGGGGGACAGCCAACACAGTAAACTGACCTTAAGGGATCGGTTCGCAAGACCTCTCGCCCGCAGGAAAGATCTTGAACGGGCGATCGGCTTGATCCTGATACTTACCGTCGCTTTGAATTTTTAAGGTTCGTCTATGAAGTCTTACTTGGCTGCTGCCATCCAAATGACCAGTGTGCCCAACCTCCAGGCCAATCTGGTGCAGGCCGAAGAATTGATTGATCTGGCCGTTCGGCAGGGTGCCGAGTTGGTTGGGTTGCCCGAAAATTTCTCGTTTATGGGCGAAGAGGAAGAAAAGCGATCGCAGGCAGACGCGATCGCCCAGGAAAGTGAGAAGTTTCTCAAAACGATGGCGCAACGCTTCCAAATCACCATTCTCGGCGGTGGCTTTCCAGTCCCCGTGGGCAATGGCAAGGTTTACAACACGGCCTTATTGGTGGGAGCAAATGGCGAAGAATTAGCCCGCTACGAAAAAGTCCATTTGTTTGACGTGGACGTGCCCGATGGCAACACCTATCGCGAATCCGGCACTGTCCTCGCGGGGCTGCGGATGCCCCCCGTCTACCCCTCCAAAGAACTGGGCAATTTGGGGCTGTCCGTTTGCTACGATGTGCGCTTTCCCGAACTGTATCGTCACCTGTCGCAAATGGGCGGTGAGGTGTTGTTTGTCCCGGCGGCGTTCACGGCTTACACCGGGAAAGACCACTGGCAGGTGTTGTTGCAAGCGCGCGCCGTGGAAAATACCTGTTACATCATTGCCCCCGCTCAAACTGGACGGCACTATGCCCTGCGGCAAACCCACGGTCACGCCATGATCGTCGATCCCTGGGGCACCGTCCTGGCAGATGCGGGTGACCAACCAGGAGTCGCGATCGCCAGCATTGAACCCACCCGCCTGGAACAAGTCCGCCGCCAAATGCCCTCCCTGCAACATCGGGTTTTCATTTAACACAGCCAGGGTAGCCGCACCCCCATCCGGTTCACAGATCACCCCTGCGTCAGACCCCTCCCAAACCAGAGCGCTGTACAATCACCCCTAAGCTGTCGCTGAGAGGAGGTGCTCCGGATGGTCAAAAAGTTGAAAGTTTTGTACGCTGCGGGACCAGGCAATGTGATTGGCACCTTTCACCATTGGTGTGAGGGAGAGGATGATCCATCCCGCTTGGCAATTACCTTCTCCGGCCAGTTTTACGATGTTTGCACCGATTGCGAGGCAGAAGGCTATTTAATTAGCACCAACGCCGACAAACGCCATTGGCAACAAGGTCAATTTACCTTTGAAAATCGACCCGTTCCGCTCACCCAGCAGGCCGGGGTTTTATATTATCTGGGACAAATCTATTACGAATTGGGGATCGTGCTATCTGCCCTCAAATTCAAGGCTGACTTGGTGATCGGAGCCAACACGGACTGTTTCTTTATCGCCGCCTTACTCCCGCGTCTGGGCATTCAGGTGGTGCCTTCCCTGCATTGTGTGCTGTGGCCTAAATATAAACCGCTGAGTAAAGCGCAAAAACTCTTATGGCGACTCAATCGCCGCTTTTTCGCGAAAGACTGTCTGGCGATTCTGTCTACCTCT
>JAIXVO010000540.1 GCA_027482985.1 Cyanobacteriota bacterium | reverse complement strand
TTTTTTATTTTTTATAACCCTTGAAAAACAGGAGTTTTAGTGATTTCAGGAGGGGTTGTGTTAGGGCTTGCCAACATTTAGTGGCCTCAAGTGCCCCAAAAGTGAAAAGATTTCCTGCTTGCCCAGTCAGAAACAGAAGGATAGCAGGAAATCTTTTAAGTTTTAAGACTACGATCGCGAAGATTATTTGCGTATTTTAACAAGATTTAAACAGTTTGTAACAAGCCTGTTTGATTCAAGATGAAGAACAGGATGGAGTTGACGATCGCCAGTGCGATCGCGCCAATGATGGCACTCATGATCCCCCAGCGGAGCCGGAAGCCTTCCACCAACCATGCTGTGAGTCCAAACACGATAATGCTGCCGAATAAAGGAATAAGACCCAGACTGAGCACCGCCGGAATTGCGCGTAACCAGGTGGGGAATAGTCCCCAGAAAGAATTGATGGCGCCAATAATGCCGCCTGCAATTAAAGCAATGAAGGGATTCACGACTTCCACGCCAGTTGGCAATTTAGAAATAATCAGCAGACTAACAGCTGTCACCACAATGGAAATTAAAAAGTAAATCACAGGAAAATGCTCCTCAAACGTTGATAGCAAAGTTGTACATGACACTTGTCATGTACAACTTTGGTAAAACTTGCCCCAATCCAGGGGTGTTGGTTCTGAGAAATCACCTTACTCAACTAGAACGGATTTGAACTTGGCGAGTGCGGCGGCTTCTTTCTCACTGACTTTCGTCCCGGTGCCAAACAACCCGCTCCCAGCGGCATTGGCGACCGCTTCCGCGCAGGCGTAAATAAAGCCTTTGTATTCGATGATTTCGGCAGCGGTGGCTTTGTCCTGCATCAAGGCTAAAGCGGCATTGATGGTGGCGATCGCTTGATCAACTAGAGCCCCAGATTCCACGTCTTCAGGTTTAATTTCCGGTCGATCCAGTTTGATGCTGCCACTTTTAAGCGCTGCTTCTGAAAATACCGATTGAATCACCGCATTGTCGGGATATTTCTTGGCGGCTCCTACCACTTCTTTTGATAATGCCGCCGCTTCTGGCACCGTTGACACAATCCCTAAATCGACCATCGAAACGGCTAAGCCCGCGATCATCGGAGCCTCTGCGATCGTCTTCAATTCTTCTGGGGTAAAATTGGCGGCCATCAGGACGTTCCTTTTGCAAAAGACAAAAAGAGTATAGGCAGGGAACATAAGAAATTTATAAAAGCTCTGCTGACTAGGATGGCAGTTCTTCATCCACTGGCGTGGGTTCGATCGCCACCGTTGCATCGGCACCCGGAATCATTGGATTGTCATCTGGTTTTGACCAACTGACAATCATGCCTGCGATCGGAATTGCTAGAAAAATGCCCAGTAAGCCAGCAATGCGTTCGCCAATAAAGAGGGCAAAAAAGAGCAAAACCGGATTGATTTCTAGCGCCTTGCCCATCACTTTGGGATGGATCAAATTATCTTGAATTTGCTGCAAAATGACAGAGACAATGACAACTTGTAAGGCCAGCCATTGACCCTGTGTCAGAAACACGAGTGTGGTCACAATCACCACACCCAACGTCGCGCCAATCCCCGGAATGGCATCCAAGACCCCCACCACAATCGCTAGCACTAGGGAGAACTGTACCCCCATGATCGTATAAATAATGAAGCTAGCAGTAGACAGAAAGATGACCAGGGTAATTTGCCCACGCAAAAATCCTAAAAAGTTCTTTTGTACTTTGCGATCGAAATGATCTTGAATATCTGCTGGCAATAAATTGAGACAGGAGCGCCAAATCTTACGCCCATCCACGAGCATATAAATCGCAATCACTAACAGAAAAATAGCGGTGAAAGTGTTGGAAAAGATGCCACCGACTACCCCCAGACCCGTCATCAGACTGGATCGCAACACATTAATAATTTGATCAAAGTTAATCCGTTGCAGATATTCCTTAAACGGTAAATTCGAATTTTGGATGCTATCAGTAATGTTGGACACCAGGCTGCTACCTTGATTGACCACCTGTAAACCCAGGATGGTGAGGAAGCCCAGCGCGATCGCGATCGTCCCCAGGACTGTAATCGTCACGGCCACCCAGCGCGGCATATAGATCGCCATTTTGCGGACCGGATAATCCATTAACACCGCCAGAATGGCCGCTGTCGCAAACATGGCAATCACACCATAAAAATACTCAATGACCTGGACGAGCGCCCAGCCACAGGCAAAGAGCAGGAGGAATCGCACTAAGGCCGAGTTGGTCAGCGATCGCCAGAGTTGATTGGGTTGGTTATCGTTCATGGGGGAAGAGGAATGGGAGGGAGGGAGAGGAAGGAGGAGGGAGGGAGAGGACGGTTTGTAGAGACGTGCCAGCGGCATCGTCTCTACCCGTACCTTGCTGGGGCAAATCTATGGTGAATCATAGAGGAGGACGGACGAATTAAACGTATTTTGCATATTTATTTTTGCTCCGCAACATTTGTTGTTTGCCGCCCAGGAGGAGCCACCAGGCGGCGACAAAGACCCAATGGATCAGGGTGATTGGCCAGAGGGAACCGGTGAGGTAATAGGTGAGGGTACAAGCTAAGCCCAACAGGGTGGTGAGGATCAGGCAGGGGGGATTGGCGACCAGGGCCAAGCGCGATCGCTGGAGGTATTTGGCATGAACCCACTGCCAACCGACGAATAAGACCACCGACAGTAAGCCCCAGAGCCACCAGGACCAGGCGGGAATCCAGCTTTTGGGATAGGGAATCAGGAGCACGCGGAAGATGTATTCCTGCACTAAGGCGGGTATGATCGCCAACCTGAGCGCCACCCCCAGTTGCCGATACCAGGGGGCTGACCACGGATGCCATTGCAGGATGCCCTGGGAGAAGCCGATGCCGAGGGCGATCGCGCCAAACCCAATGAGAATTCCTAGCGTCGTTAACCAATCGCCCCAGGCGGGAATGGTGACACCGCCAAAGGTGCGAATCACCAGATAGGACAGTAGCGGGATTTGGGTGAAGGGTAAGCGCCAGGCTCCCAGCAGCAGGGTGGCTTCCAGTGGGGCGAGGCCGGGATCTTGGCCACCGATGATGGTGGTGCGTTGAAACCAGAGTTTGGCATCGTGGTGCAGAAAGAGCATGGCAAATTCGTCGTTGGCCTGCCGGGGCATGGCAGTGCGCCAACTGATCAAGCCAGTCAACAAATTGCGGGGATGAAAATCGTCAATACTGAGAAATTTCTGTTGCGGTTCCACTCCCGTCAACACCTCGGCATTTTGGGCCCAATCCCACCGCACCACGCCCATCGGAGTCAATTGCCGCGCCATGTCCTGCGCTAAGGCAACCAGTTTGGTAAAACGTGCGGTGGTGGGGTTGGTGGGATTGTCCCGCATCCATTGCACAATTTCAGGATTGGTTTCGACCTTTTGCCGAAAGCGCACCAGCGTGTGAAAAATCGCCTGTGCCGAATCTTGCACACAGGAGGTAGCCGACGTAATGGTGGAATTGCCAGAGCCATCCCCAATCCGGTAGCGGGCACCGACCAAACTGAGTTGCGCGACTAATTCATTGAAGAACGAGAGTTGGGTGCCGCCGAAGTTGTACTCCGCCGTGAGGGTATTGAGTTCGACTAAGGTATCGGCAACGGGACGAGTGCCCATGAAGCCGCGCCGCAAGTTGCCCATGTAATGCGTCCAGGTTTGCCCCCCGGAGAGGGTGCCATCAGACCCATTGCCAAACACTTGCAGATAATCGACATCCCAAATCGGTTCCTGGGTAAAGGGATCGGTGATGACAGTGGCGACTCCAAAGGAAAAGTGTCCGGCGTAAGTGCCCAGGATATAAGATTCGTGGCGATCGTGGGTGCCACCGCGTCCGCCATAGAGGTGCATTAACAAGGCCCGATCGCCCACCTTCCAGGCTTGTTTTGCGGCTTCAACGGTCGGTGCTACCGGATCAGCGAGGACGGTTTGCAAGGTGCCCTGCCGCTGCTCTAAATCCGCCCAGTTGCCGCGCCGAATGTAGTTCAAGCCGTTGTTAAAGCCTAAAATTACTTCCTGCGGCGGAATCTGGAAGAGCGATCGCGGGCGCAGGGCTTCCACCGTAAACCGCCCATCCTTCGCTTTCGCCCCATAGATGTACCAGCCGGCTGATCCAGCGGGAGATTGCGCCAGTTCACGCGTGGTCATACTGAATACGCCCCCCACATCGGCGGGTTGTTGCGGAATCCGAATGACTTCCGTCGCGCCATCAAATTGCTTCGTCTTGGGGTTGTAGTGGCGCACTCGCATCAACTCACTGGTGCAGGGTGGCTCTCCCGGACACTGAGTCGGCAGCGTGGCGGGTGGTGTGGGTGCCACTGGCTCCATCAACTTGACCAACGCCTCAAACCGTCCTGTATCTTGAAACGGTTCGCGATCGACGCGCAAGGTGACGGTAGGATCGATCGCGATCGCCGCCTTTGCTTCACTGGCAGGAACCGTCGGCGTAATTGTTAGGGCTGGTTTGGCGGGTGGCTTGGCTCCCTCAGCAGGCGGTGCTGTGGCAGGATTCGTCTCTACCTGCACCTGTCCCCGCAACTGCACCGTCATCACGTCATGGGGCAAACCGCCCGCCAAAGATTGCATCGGTCCAACCTGATTGCGACCATCCAGGCGAATCGGGTTAATCGTGCCACTTT
>JAIXVO010000221.1 GCA_027482985.1 Cyanobacteriota bacterium | reverse complement strand
CCCACGCCCCAACCGACGACTTCAGCCCCGATGGCGGCGATCGTCCCAGCGGTTTCGTGCCCGAAAATGCGCGGCGGTTCATATAAGGGATACAGAATTTTTTTGATGTCCGACTGACACAGCCCGACCACCTGCACCTGCACCAGCACTTCATCTGCTGCGAGTTCTGGCTGGGGCACCTCTTCGTAACTCAACTGATTAACGCCGCGAAATACCTGCGCTTTCATAAGTATTTTTCCTTAAGACCCTCCGCTGTAGACTCTACCATTCAAACGTAGGGCGAGACATCTTCGCCGCAATCGTCCGCCAAGTAGGACAAAGCCCGGAAGCGTAAGCCCACCAATTGTTCATACAGTGGATTGAGTTTGCAGAGGGGCGGAATGTGGATCAACTGGCGGCCAAACAGTTTGATATCCCGCTCGAAGGGGCACTGGGACGGGATTAATTTACACAGCATGCGCGCCACTTTGGGATCCTGCACATCCATCGTATCCAGCCACTCGCGGACAGGATGCAGCACATCGGGATGGGCGGGGTCGTGATGATGCGCGATCGCGCTAGCCACGCCAGCCGCCATCGCGGCATCCACGATCGCATCCGGGTGAGGTTGGGCAGCGGCTAAGGACTGGAACGCCGATCGCAAAACTGCGATCGCTTCTGGTTTTTGCTGCAACACCTCACAAAAATGCTGCAACAGGGCATCTTCGCCCGTCGAATATTCGCCATCAGCCAGCGCCACCATCACCGCAGTTCGCAAAAAGTTCTCCGCCAAATGCGGGTCTTGACCTAACACGCTGGCAATTTCGGCATCAGGCACCGGGTCAAGAGCGGTGGCTTTCTCGGCATCGGACAAATCCTGATGCAATAGATCGGTAATAACATTTTGCTCAACTGGGTCACAATGACCATCGGCCCAAGCCAGCATTAGCAAACAACGCACCCAAATTGTCGCCTGCTCGGTCGAAGTTGGGGATTCCAGAATGTCGCTCATCTCTCTATTTGTAGAGTTTTGGTTGCGCCCTGATTTTAGCTTGTTCTTTCGCCAACTTACCGTAAACTGGGACATTGTACTGTTGATTCAGGACTTTCCGTGACCTTACAAGAGTTTCTCCTATTTCTGGGTGCCGTGATTGTGTCGGCAGCAGGACAGTCATTCCTGAAAATGGGAGCAATTAAATTGGGCCCAGTGGAAGCAGGCAATGCGATCGACAAAGTGTTAAATATTCTACGGACGCCTGAACTGCTGATCGGTCTGATGTTTTACGGCTTGAGTGCCGTCCTGTTCATTCTCGTGCTCACCCGCGTCAAACTGAGTGTGGCCGGGCCAGCCGTTTCAATTACCTACATTTTCTCGGTGCTGATGGGCTACTACTTCTTTAAAGAGGAAATCGCTCTGCGTCATCTGGTGGGGTTAGCCTTGATTGTCTGCGGTGTTGTTTTGGTGGTTAAACGCTAGCCCCAAGTGAGTCCTCAAGCCGCCAGAAAGTTAAGAAATATGTAGAGCAGAGGTTCGTTTCTAAGGAAAAGATAAACTGATGACATTCTTCAGCTTTTCTTTATGATTGCTGATTCGCACCTGGGTAAGCATTTGCAGCGATTTGTACGGCATGTCGCCAGGGTCTATCCAGATTGTCGGGTTTTCATCTTCCTTGTCACAGCTTTTGCGAGGCCTTAATGTCACTTCTTCCCGGAACTCAGGTTACGCTGCCCAATGGTCGCGATGGGATTGTCATCCCATCGCCCCAAATAGCTAGAGGTCGTGTGTTGGTGAAAGTGAAAACTGGCAGAAAACGCTGGTTTAAGGTGGAAGAATGCACTGTGTCAATTCAACAATTTCTTCAAAGCAAAAATCATTAACCAGTTGCGTGAGTGCCGAGGCCAGGGCAGCGTGTTCCCCCGGAATTTGTGCAATTAAATTCAGCACGAGTTTGGCACTCACTTTTGTTGCCGCCTGATCTAACGCTTCGATCCAGGTCGTTGGCATCACCGTTAAACTTTTGCTTGTCAACACAAAATTTGCTGGCTGCACCTGGTTGATCGCCCCACCCCCTTGATCGGCGTAGACGTAACGTACGCCCAAGTATTCCGCCATCTTTTCAAAAATTTCTTCCGTCCGAAAGGGTTTGCGGACAAAATCACGACACCCCATAGCGATCGCGATTTTGCGGTCTTCTTCAAACACGCTGCCTGTCAAGGCGATGATCACTGGCGGCTCGCGATCGCTGGTCTGACTATTGGCCATAATCTGCTTGGTGGCTTCGTAGCCATCCATCACAGGCATGCGAATGTCCATCCAAATTAAATGGGGCGCACCCGTTTCCCAAGCCGCCACGCCCTCCAGTCCATTGTGAGCTTCCTGTACAACAAACCCAACTGGCTCCAACAATTGCACCAAAATCTGCCGATTTTCGGGCTTGTCTTCCACAATCAAAATCCGATACTGCGGTTGGCCTGGCTCCAACCCTACCACTTGCCGAGTTGACAGCGGATTTTGCCGCACCGCTGTTTCCACCACTTCCGTGCAGATTTGAAATTGGAATAAGGCTCCCGACCCAACCTGGCTACTGGCAGTAATCTCCCCTCCCATCAACTGGACAAATTTCTGACTAATCGCCAACCCCAACCCAGTGCCCTCCTGCGATTTGTGCCCCGTATCAGTTTGTACAAAGGGTTGAAATAGACGGCTTAAGTCGGCTGCCGCAATGCCGGGGCCAGTATCCTCGACGGCAAAAGTTAGGCGTAGGCGGTCATCGGTCAGGGCGGTCTCATCCCGCTGCACCCCGACTCGCAAGGTGACGGATCCAGTTTGGGTGAACTTGACGGCGTTCCCCACCAGATTGACCAGCACCTGCCGTAATTTGCTTTCGTCAGTACGAATGAATTCTGGCAAGGTGGGCGATCGCTCAATCACAAACTGCAACCCCTTCGACTGCGATTTGTACTGGAACATTTGATAAAGCCAGTCCAACAGATCAACAAAGTCGAAGTCAGTTTCATTGAGGGTGACGCGCCCAGCCTCAATTTTGGACATTTCCAGGACATCATTAATCAGCGTTAGCAGGTGTTCGCCACTACGATTGATCGTATTCAGTTGGTCTTGCTGTTGCGGGTTCAGAGCACCACCCCGGATCAACAACTGGGTAAAGCCCAAAATAATGTTGAGTGGAGTGCGGAGTTCGTGGCTCATGTTCGCCAGGAAAATACTCTTAGCGCGGTTGGCACTCTCGGCGGCCGCCACGGCTTTTTGCAAGTTCACCTCAGTCTGTTTCCGGGAAGTAATGTCCCGCACCATTAACAACACCTCATGCTCCCCACAAACGGCAATCCGTACCTCTTCATCATGGGGTTCTCCATTAATTTCGAGGCGCTGCTCGTAGACTTGCAGCTCTCCAGTTGCCAAAGCCCGTCGGGTTGCCTCCAACCGTTTTTGCGCCAGCGCTTCGGGTAAAGATTCATACACACTGGTACCGGGAATGAGGCGGGCAGAGTTCAGAAGGCTGAATTTACCACTGTTCATCACATCCAAATAGGTGCCATCATCTCGCAACCGCAGGAGT
>JAIXVO010000479.1 GCA_027482985.1 Cyanobacteriota bacterium | reverse complement strand
TGCAGGTGAATTCGCAATTGAAAGACCAGTTGCAGATTGTGAAAATTGACACTGATCGCTATCCCGAAATTGCGACTCAACATCAAATTCAAGCATTGCCGACGCTAGTTCTGTTTAAAAATGGCCAACCTGTGGATCGGATTGAAGGCGTGTTGACGGCAGAGGATTTGGTGCCGCGATTACAATCCCGGATCTAACCCGCACGGCTATTTGCCCAAACCCCGACTTTGAGAAGAAACGTTAAGCAAACAGGTGTAAACGCTTCTCAGTCGGGGTTTTGTCGATCTGTAATATTAAGATTCACAAAGCATAAATCAGTAAATTTGGCTTATACGACCGACCGATTTTGTTCCAGGGGGACAACCGTCGAGCAAACCGCGCGATCGCGGATTCGCCAGGGCTAACGCTGGTTCCGGACTCGGTCTGAGGGTGGCTGTATATCGCTCAAAAGTAGATGGAGCAAAGCTTTCGGTCATTGAATACAGATTCAGTCAGACGAGTTTAATGATAGCTGTATCGCTAAATATCGATATACCCAAGTTCCTGTCAATGCCATCAAACCCGCGCTAGGACGGGAAAAACGGCCGTTTTTTATAGGTCAGGCTTATCACTGACATTGGCTGAAATCCCCGAAAAATGGCTGAAATCCAAATATCTTAAAGGTTTCCCCGATCCAGATTCTCGGGAGAGCCCTTAGAATAGGGCAGAGAAAACCAGGCGAAAACCAGACGGAAAAGGGCTTTGAGCGATTTTGCTTGCCCTTCGATTTGGGTTGCCGCTGGGGGTTCACGCTTTGGATTTCGCAGATTGTCCTGTAGCAAAAGGAGATCCCATGAATAAGGGCGAATTAGTTGATGCGGTTGCCGAAAAAGCAAGCGTGACGAAGAAGCAGGCCGATGCCGTGTTGTCTGCTGCACTAGATGCCATTGTGGAAGCAGTCAGCGATGGCGATAAGGTGACCTTGGTTGGGTTTGGGTCTTTTGAGTCACGGGAACGTAAGGCGCGGGAAGGGCGGAATCCCAAAACTGGCGATAAGATGAACATTCCCGCCACCAAAGTCCCAGCTTTCTCGGCGGGTAAATTGTTCAAAGAAAAGGTCGCGCCCGATTGAATCATCCGCAGCAAGCCATTGATCAGTCTCCGGGTGAGGTCGGTTCATCATCCCAGCGTCCGATTCACGGGGGAAATTTAGTTTGGGCAGCACAACTGGCCGGCTGTTCCCCCGCTGCCTTGTTGGATTTTTCGGCGAGTATTAATCCCCTGGGGCCACCGGCTTCAGCGATCGCCGCTTTGCAAGCCCGCATTCCCGAATTGGTCGCCTATCCCGACCCCAGCTATACCGATTTGCGCACCGCGATCGCCCAATTTCACCAGATTTCCCCCGATTGGATCTTGCCGGGTAATGGTGCCGCCGAATTAATTACCTGGGCCTGTCGCGATCTGGCAGCACTGGATACTGTGGTCTTACCCACTCCCGCCTTTAGCGACTATACTCGTGCCCTGCAAGCGTTTCAGGCGATCGTGGTGACTCACCCCCTCGCCAATTTTGCGGCCAGTGAGCCGTCCATTCAGTGGTCAATGCCTGTTCAGACAACACCTGGCAACACTGGACTTCTCCTGAATAATCCCCACAATCCTACGGGCCATCTGTTGACCCAAGCTGATTTGTTGCCTTACCTGGAACAGTTTGCTTTAGTCGTCGTGGATGAAGCCTTTATGGATTTTTTGCCCCCCGCCGAGCAGCAAAGTGGGGTGGAGTGGGTCGAGAAATTTCCGAATCTGGTGGTGGTGCGATCGCTGACCAAGTTTTATAGCCTACCGGGATTGCGGTTAGGCTACGCGATCGCCCATCCCGACCGCCTGCATCGCTGGCAACAGTGGCGCGATCCGTGGTCGGTCAACACCTTGGCGGCAGCAGTGGGTGAAGTCGTGTTGCAAGATACCGCCTTTCAGCAACAAACCTGGGCTTGGTTAGCCCAAACTCGCCCCGCCCTCAGGCAATCTCTAGCCGCGATTCCTGGACTCCAGCCCTTCCCCAGTGCCGCAAATTTTCTGCTGGTAAAAGCTGATTATGCCGTGCCCCGCTTGCAGACTCAACTTCTCCAGCAGCAGCAAATTTTGCTTCGAGATTGTCTCAGTTTTGCCGAGTTGGGCGATCGCTACTTTCGCATTGCCATCCGCACCCCCGCTGACAATCAACGACTCGTTGATTGCCTCACAGTTTTGCTGACTCAGGCTGTGAAATAGGCATTACGCCGTTTCAAGCTGTCAATCATCGTCTTTCCAGTGCCCTATGCTGGTTGCCTGCCCTCTGAATGCACAACTTTGCTCCTTTTCTATCAAAAGGCAGTTTGGCGGCCTTCTCCTTTTTCCCCGATACTGTTAAGAGACGCGCGTAGCTCAGGGAGTAACAGCATTGTTATCCAAAGGATTTGAAGTTGAAATCTATACCAGCACTCCTGACGGCGACGTTGTAGGACTCTCAGACAAGATCGTGGCCGCGTTGGACGGGTTTGTGCGCGAACCCGATAGCCGCAACGTCGAATACACCACGCCGCCCTGTCACCGTTACGAACGGCTGTTGTGTGATTTGCTGCGCCCCCGGTTTCGCTTGCGCGAGTACTTGCAACAACTGGGCAACTATACGGTCATGCCCGGCAGTTCCTTGGCGTTAGGGGGGGGGCAAGAATTTCATCGGTCTGATCCCGGCAATCCTTATCACGACTACATTGAACATACCTATGGGACGAGCGTCGTTACGGCCAGCATTCACATTAATGTCGGTGTATACGACCCAGAAGTGTTGCTCCGCGCCTGTCGGCTGATTCGTGTGGAAGCGCCCTTATTCTTAGCGTTGAGTGCCGCTTCCCCGTTTCTCGATGGGGCGGTGACGGGCTATCATTCCACGCGCTGGCAGATGTTTCCCAAAACGCCGGAAGTTGTGCCGCTATTTGAAAGTCATGCCGATTTTATTCGCTGGACAGAAGCTCAATTGGTGTTGGGCACCATGCAAAATGTCCGCCATCTCTGGAGTTCGGTGCGACCCAACGGCGATCGCCGTCCCTACAATCTGAATCGATTGGAACTCCGAATTTGCGATCTGGTGATTGATCCGATCGCCCTGCTCGCCATCACCGCGTTGCTCGAAGCCCGGATGTTGCAACTGATGGAGCAGCCAGAACTCGATCCCCTGCTGGCGAGTGAACTGCCTGCCAGTACGCGATCGCAGGATTTAGTGAGCTTAACCGATGAGAATGAAATGGCAGCTGCCAAACTCAGCCTCGATGCCACTTTACGGCATTGGCGCGATGGTCGCCCGATCCTGGCCCGGGAATGGATCGAGCAACTGTATCAGGAGGTATGGCCGACCGCAAAAGTGAATGGCTTTAGCTGTTTTCTGCCACCCGTGAAAAAAATTCTCCG
>JAIXVO010000234.1 GCA_027482985.1 Cyanobacteriota bacterium | reverse complement strand
TTGACCCCAGCGATCGCCCCGAATTAGCGGACTACCTAACTCCAGCGGAATTGACGCAATACCTGAGCATGGTGGGCGAGGGCGGTTGGTGCATTCATTTTGATCACACCACGCGGGAATGTCAGATCTATGACGATCGCCCCCGGTTTTGTCGGGTACAGGCGGATGTGTTTCAGGACTTGTTTGGGGTGGAGCCGGAAGAGTTGAATGATTTTGCGATCGATTGCTGCCGGGAACAGATTGAAGGAGTGTATGGCGATCGCAGTTTAGAGATGCTGAAGTTCGATCGGGAAGTGGGGATTTAAGGCGGCTTCCCAGAAAAATCTATCTGCGTCGGGGTTCGGTTTTAGCGCAGGACTGGTGAGTACAGATGATTCTGTAAACTTGCCCTTACGCGGATTTTGTGGGTGAGTAAGAGCGGAACCAATGGTACTGATAGAAAATTTCCCTTGCTCTTTCGTCCCCCATTGCAGATAATGAAAAGAATATGAAAACACCCTGAAATCTGCTGTGGAACCTGTGTTATCAGCCTCATCTGTATCCAGCCTGCCTGTTCTAGACACTGAGACTTTAGACGCTGCGACGGCGCGATCGCCGGAAGTGCTGGCAACGTCTGAACCCGCTCTCCTGATTGAAGAAGAAGTGGCTGCGACCGCGACGACGACAGCCGACACTGCGCCTCAAGGCCATCAGAATTCTTTCTGGAAAATCTTTTCTTCTACCTTCATTACCATCTTCCTGGCTGAGATTGGCGACAAAACTCAGGTGTCAACATTACTGATGAGTGCTGAGTTTCATCAACCCTGGGTGGTCTTTGCGGGCGCGGGAACGGCACTGGTGGCGACCACGTTGATAGGGGTTTGGGTGGGACAATGGCTCTCTTCGCGACTTTCTCCCCGCACCCTCGACATCGCTGCTGGAATTCTGCTGGCGCTGATTTCGGCATCCTTAGTGTGGGATGTTTTGCAGATGTAAGCGGGTTGGTGGAGAACCAGAGATTAGATAGAGCAAGGGAGAACGGTGTCGATGGACTGGCAACTTTTGGGATTAGCGTTTGTCACGGTTTTTATCTCGGAATTGGGAGATAAGAGTCAACTGGCAGCGATCGCGATTAGTGGTGGTTCCCATTCGCCGAAAGCTGTCTTCTGGGGCGCGTCTGCCGCGCTGCTGTTAGCCAGCTTTTTGGGGGTGATGTTGGGGGAAGGTACGGCTCAAATTCTCCCGGCGCATGTCGTCAAAATTGTGGCGGCGATCGGCTTTGCCATCATGTCGGTGCGCTTGCTGTTGCCCTCGACAGCAGATTAAGGTTTGATCCTGCCTAGCCCTCCTGCAAAAGGCGGGAACCGGATTGGAAGTCCCGCTTTTGCAGGGGGATTGACGGAGATAGTGCAGAGTTTTGGGATCTAAGTCGAGCTGTCTTATCCCTCTAGTGGTCTGTCAATCCTGAAGTTGTTCGTTGTTGCCGTGTTTCGACTTCGCTCAACACTCGTCCTCTGTGGGTTGAGCGGAGTCGAAGCCCACAGTCTTTAACTTGACAGACCACTAGCAGCACCAATCTATAGTTGATCTAAAGTTCCCTAGCGATTCCAGAATGTCTCCCTAAGATAGAAGGTGAACGGTCTAGGTGGAATCCACAATAGATACAGGCGTTACTCTACGTACTTTTGCTGGTTTGCGCTTGCAGCTCATGGATTCCCCTAACCCCTGTTGCTGGGAGGTAACCGAATGGTTGATGTCAACCAACCACTGGATCACGAATTTGCCTTAGACCGGGATTGCACTACCCTGTCGCGTCACGTTTTTCAACAACTCCAAAGTTTTTCAGCCGATGCCCAAGATCTGAGTGCGCTGATGAACCGCATTGCCCTGGCTGGCAAGCTGGTGGCACGGCGGTTGAGTCGGGCGGGACTGATGGAGGGGGCGTTAGGGTTTACGGGTGAAGTCAACGTCCAGGGTGAATCCGTCAAAAAGATGGATGTTTACGCCAACGAGGTGTTTATTTCTGTCTTTAAACAGAGTGGGCTGGTGTGTCGGCTGGCCTCTGAAGAGATGGAAAACCCGTATTACATTCCCGAAAACTGCCCCATCGGTCGGTACACCCTGGTTTACGACCCGATCGATGGCTCATCCAATATCGATACCAATATTAATGTCGGCTCCATTTTTGCGATTCGTCAGCAAGAAGGGGCAGACCTGGATAGCTCGGCGGCAGACCTGCTGCAACCGGGACGAAACCAGATTGCGGCGGGCTACATTCTCTACGGCCCCAGCACGATGTTGGTGTATTCAATTGGGCGAGGAGTCCACGCTTTCACCCTGGATCCGAGCCTGGGCGAGTTCATTCTCTCGACTGAGAATGTTCAAATTCCGGCTCACGGGCCGATTTACAGCGTGAATGAGGGCAACTTCTGGCAGTGGGATGAAAGCATCCGGGATTACATCCGCTATATGCACCGCCATGAGGGGTATACCGCTCGTTACAGTGGGGCGTTAGTGGGTGACTTCCACCGGATTTTGTTCCAGGGTGGCGTGTTCCTGTATCCCGGAACGGTGAAAAAGCCGGAAGGGAAGTTGCGGTTGCTGTATGAATCGGCACCGCTGGCCTTTTTGGTGGAACAGGCGGGGGGACGCGCCAGTAACGGCACTCAGAATATCCTGGACATTGTTTCGGGGCAATTACATCAACGCACCCCGTTGATTATTGGCAGCACCGAAGATGTGACGTTGGTGGAGTCGTTTATCGAGGAGCGATCGCGGCTGCAAGAAGAAGCTGCCAAAGTCGTCAACCGTTAATCCGTGAGTCGTGAGCACAAGCAATTCTCAACTTTCACTACTCATTAGGAGCGAGTTAATGACAACCAACCATTTGTTGGAAATTCACGATCTGGGTCAAAGTATCTGGATGGATAACCTCAATCGCGATCTGGTGCGATCGGGGGAGCTGCAACGTCTGATCGAAACGCGGGGCTTGCGGGGGATCACCTCGAACCCAGCGATTTTTGAAAAGGCGATCGCGGGGAACCAGATGTATGATGCCGACATCGAAGCGGGGATCAATGCCCATCAGCCGGTGCAGGCGATTTATGAGTCCCTCGTGTTTGACGACATTCGCAACGCCTGTGATATTTTTCGCCCGATCTACGAATCCTCGGGCGGGTTAGATGGCTACATCAGTATTGAAGTGCCGCCGACGATCGCCCATGACACGGAACAAACGATCGCGGAAGCGCGGCGCTATCATCGCGAAATTGGGCGCGATAACGTCATGATCAAGATCCCTGGTACAACGAAAGGATTGCCAGCCGTGGAGCAGGTAATCAGCGAGGGGATCAATGTGAATGTGACGCTGTTGTTCTCGGTCAGTAGCTACGTCGAAACGGCATGGGCGTACATTCGCGGCTTAGAACAGCGGGTGGCGAACGGAGAACCCATCGATCAAATTGCCTCTGTTGCCAGCTTCTTCCTGAGCCGGATTGACAGCCACATTGACGATCGCATTGATGCCAAGTTGAAAGCCGGGGTGCCGG